>CAZEOY010000328.1:0-3388 GCA_964513835.1 uncultured Syntrophobacteraceae bacterium | reverse complement strand
CCCCGTTGGCCTCGTTGTTCTTGGTATTGTAGCTCACCAGATCGCGCAGAGTGAAACCATCGTGACACGTGATGAAATTGACGCTGCTGGCGGGAAGCCGTCCTGCCGATTCATAAAGGTCGCTGCTCCCCGATATGCGCGTGGCCACCTCGCCGATCAGACCTCCGTCACCCCTCACGAACCGGCGGATCACATCCCGGTAGCGGCCGTTCCATTCCGACCAGCGATAGCCGGGAAAATCCCCCACCTGATAGAGTCCCCCGGCATCCCAGGCTTCGGCGATGATATGCGTATGCGACAGGACATCCGAGAGCTCGATGTGCCAGGGAACCGGAGCGTAATAAAGGGGCTCGCCATCCTGGCCCCGCACCAGAACGCTCGCCAGATCGAAGCGAAACCCATCCACGTGCATCTCTTTCACCCAGTATTCCAAACACTTGACGATAAAACGGGTCACAACGGGATGATTGCAGTTCACGGTGTTCCCGCAGCCGGTGTAGTCGCGGTAACGACTGAAATCGTCCGGATCCAGGTGATAAAAGCCGTAATTGGCCAGGCCCCTGAAGTTGATGGTGGGACCGTCCGGTCCGCCTTCGGCCGTGTGATTGAAGACCACATCGAGGATGACCCCAATCCCGGCCCTGTGGAGTGCCTTGACCATGTCCCGGAACTCGTTGCGGTGGGTTCCGAGCTTGGGGGTTCTGCAGTATCCGGGGTGGGGCGAATAGTAACTGTGGGTGCTGTATCCCCAGTAATTCCTGAGCCCGAGGGCAGCTGCACCGAAAGGCACATCCTGCTCATCGAAGGCCATGACGGGCATGAGCTCCACGTCGGTGACCCCAAGCTCCTTTAAATAAGGAATCTTCTCGATCAGCCCGGCGAATGTTCCGGGTTGAACCACCCCGGACGATGGATGTCGTGTAAAACCCGCCACATGCATTTCGTAGATCACGGCGTTCTCGAGGGTGCGGTTCAGCGGGGCGTCCCCCTCCCAGTCGTAGCCGTCATCCCAAGGGACCAAACCTCGTATGGAGCAGTCATCATTGTTGCCGGGCCGGCAAGCTCGTGCGCGGTTCCATAACCCCTGAGTGACAGCCACGGCGAAGGGATCCACCAGAGCCTTTTCACGATCAAAGCGGAACCCCGTTCTCTTCGGGTCGTTGGGACCATCCACATGCCAGGTGTAATGCACGGGAGGTTGCAGGCCTTCGACACGAACATGCCAGGTATAGTAGGTGCGATGCATTTCCGGGTCCAGCGGAATCCGCAGAAGGGGCTCCCGGCTCTCCGCTTCATCGTAGATAACCAATTCCATGGCCGTCGCGTAACGACTGAACAGGCTGAAGTTAATCCCGCCCTCATCGACCGTCGCCCCCTGAGGCGAACGCGACCCGGGGCTGATCTTGTGTGCTTTTCTCACCCAGTCTCCATAGCCTTGCACGTGCTGATCTGTGTATTCGTTTGTGAGCTCAACGATCGGAAAATGCGACGGCGATGCCGAGAACCGCTTCGCTGGACACATCCCAAGACAAGACTCGATCTTCAATTCCCTTCGAGCCTCTGAACAACATTCCCATCGTGAAGCACAAACCGTACCGCATGAGAACAATCCAGCCCGTTCTACCGGCGCAGATGCTCCGCCGGGGCAGCCGGCTCTTCCCGCCCTGAACCATCCCCATGGAAGTTTTCCCTCGACCGGGTCACCGTGCGCAAACTGGCGCACTGCGCCCGCCCAGCCACATCCGCGAGCGCAGTGACGACCGAATGATTAAGTATTAAACAAAGGTAAGGCACAGCCCAATGGCTGGACTCGGCCAGCAACCCAGTTATCTCACCCGAAAAGGGGCATCGATATGAAAAGAGCTTCACTTCAGAGGACCGATTACACAACTTTGTTGGACTTGGCAAGAACGGCCAACTTCAAGGTAGTCGAGGCCAGAGGATTGGACACGCGCAACGGCATCCGCTTTCACAGGAACGGCCTGGACTGGATCGCCATCAATTCAGACCTTTCCATCCGGGAGAAGACGAGGGTCCTGGGGTTTCTGATGGGCAGGAGCGCAAGCGATGTTGCCGGAAATTTTGGGAAGTCTTGGGGCTTCGCATGTTCGACAGGCACGGGGTGCGTTTTGACGCTTTGCTGTTGAAACAGCAATGAGCACTGCCGTGGCTGAGCTGCGAACCGCGCTCAGGAGAGGGGACTGCGGATTGTTTTGTCTCAGTTCAGTTCAAAGCCCGCAGCCCTCAGAATCATATGAATCGTGCCGTCAAACCTGAAATTTTCGATTCTCCAGCCATCGAGAATCCCATGAGTCGAAAAGAGACACCGAGGCATCCGGAAGAAAGAGCTGCCGACGTGGAACAGGCTGTGAAACGGCGGAGACGGAGCGCCAAAGATCTGGAAGCCGAGTTGAATAAGTTCCGGATCCTTTACGACCTCGCCATCGCCATGACGACCGGCAAGGCTTTGGATGAGAACCTGCAGCTCATCGTGAACCAGTGCCGTATCCTGCTGGGCTGTGATATTTCTTATATCGCGCTCTACGACGAACATCGCAACGATTTCTACAAACACAGCTCGTCAGGAATTCGAAATGAGGCATTCAGGCAGACCCGGCTTCCCTTCGGCAGGGGGCTTGGCAGCTTGGTCCTCCGGGAACGGAAGGGCTGCATCGTCTCAGACTACGGGTCAGAGAAGAATCTGGACTGGCCGGTGCGACAGGTTGCAGCCGAGGAGGGCCTCGTTTCGGGAATGGCGGCGCCTTTGCAAATGCATGATCGCAACCTTGGAGTGCTCTATGTTTTCAGCCGGTCCCGACGAGCGTTCACTGCGTCGGACTTGGACACCCTGACCCTTATCGCCAATCTTGCCGCCGTCGAGATTTCCAGGAGAGAAGTTGAGGAACGGCTTCGGGAGAGTGATGAGCGGTTTCGTTTCATGGCCGAGACCACCGGGGACGTCATCTATCGTCTCCGCTATGATTCGATGGAATACGATTATCTGAGCCCCGGAATCCACAAGCTCACCGGTTACAGCCAGGAAGAGATCGCCCGCATCGGGTTTGCCAACCTCGTGCTGCGCATCGACCAACCCCATCGGGAGAACGTCGCTGCCGCGGCCCTTGTGGATGATCGCACGAAGGGCCGCACGGGTGAGTATCGTGCAGATTACCTCATTCACAGCAAGGATGGAGGAACACTGTGGCTGAGAGACCACTCTTTTCCCTGGTACGATTCCTCCGGCAAGAACGTCGGCTCGGTCGGCATCCTGAGTGATGTCACCGAGTACAAACGCGCCGAGGCGTTGGTTCGCGAGCGAACCGCGGACCTCATCGATTCCGAGGAAAAGTATCGGACCCTTGTGGAGAATGTTCCCCTCTTCGTCTAT
>CAZEOY010000327.1:0-4913 GCA_964513835.1 uncultured Syntrophobacteraceae bacterium | reverse complement strand
ACCGCGCTCCCCCAAACCATTGACCGGTATTTCGTCAAATGCCAACCTCAACCGTGGATTTCAAGATCCTACAGGACTCAGCTCCCTCTCAAGCTGATGCTGCTCTTCCGTTCGTTGACATCAAGTTGCTTTCACTGGTACTCAGAATCTTATTCAAAGGAGTGGATGATGGCAGACAGGAGAGTCAGAATTCTCATGGCAAGATTTGGAGAAGGCTATCAGACCGCAATGATGAAGCTTGCCCGTGCCTTCAGCGAAGCCGGCTTTGAAGTGATTTATACCGAGTTGCAGGATCCTCAGGCCATCGTCAATTCGGCCATACAGGAATCGGTGGACCACATTGGGGTGACGACTCTGCCTGGAGTCGACGTCCAATCCTTCGCCACTCTATTGGAATTGCTGAAAAAGGAAGGTGCAGACCATATCCGCATCACTGCAGGCGGCTTTCTGGCCGACGAGCACATTCCAAAGCTCAAAGAGCTCGGCGTGGTGGAGTTCTTCCCCAAGGGTACGACATATGAAGAATTGATCGAATGGGCGATTGAGCACATCAAGCCAACGGAAGATTAGGATTCGCCTGCTGGGGGGAAAGCGTTGAAACTCAGCCGCATTCTTCCTGGAAGCCCAGTCGCATGCTGGGAAGAAAGGCCGCGGAAGCCGTTTAACGGCGATCCTTTTCAGCCTCCGCGCCGGTTGGACCGCCTTCTTCGGGGCGAGCCCGCTGCGCCGCTCCCATTTGTCGATAGAGTCTCAAGGCCATCCAGCCCATGAGCGCCACCCCCAGGAGCAGGCAGGTCCAAAGGGCCCACTTCTTCCAGGGCAATGGAGGGGGCGGAAGCTGGAGCTTTGACTCGCCTCCCAGCGTGACTTTCGGGCCAGGCTGGGCTGATGCGGTGATGGTCCTGGTTCCGGTCTGAGGAGCAACTTGATCCAGGAGAGACTGAAGCGGGAAAGGCCTGACCCTCTGCGAACCGCTTCCAAAGGCCAACGTATAGGGCGGCCTGCCCTGGGCAAGAAAGACCAGCCGATGTGGCACCCAGCCAACGGCTATCTCGACATCCTGCGGCGCCATCCCGTTCTCCGGACGGAGATTCACTTCCAGCTTCCAGAACCTGTCCTTGACGACACCCGGGAGGCCGATCGTCTCGCCGGAGTAGATCGAACCTTCGACAAGCAGCCGATGCACCAACGCCTGAGTCCGATACTGCCACGGATCACCATCCGCTCCTCTGGAGTGGACCTTCAGCGGCACCACCACATTCTGGCCGGGAAACTGCACCTTCAGCTGATCGACGGGCATGACTCCGTGCGTATCGAAAAGATAGGCCGGGCTGGGAGCCGTGGATAGTTTTGCAGGCAGCCGCAGCCATTGGTGAAGGTCCCGGGAGACCTGTCTCGAGAAGATGGCTTGAACATTCACGAGTCGAAGCTCTCCGCCTCCTGCATCCCAGCTCAGCCGCAGGTACTTGTATCGGCACGGTTTGAAATCGACACGGTCCCTCTCCAGAGTCACTCCCCGGTGAACCAGTCGCCCGACGGACACGGAACGCGCAATGGAAGCCCAGTCGTTCAGGTTCTGGCTTCCCTCAAGGTTCACCCGTATCAACCCGGACCCTCTGTCGGGATCGACCTTCAAAACCAGGGCTGAATAAGCATCCTTCAGGGAGCTCGCATCCAGCACATAGGCCACGGTCCTGCCCCCCATCCGCACCTCGTCATCGGACTTGAGCTCCAGGATCGTGCCATCAGGGGCCTTCTTGAAATGAACGGATATTCCTCCCGTATCACTTTCAGCGCTGCCCGCGAGGGGGAAGAAGGGCAAAGCCTCCGCAATACTGGCTCGTGAAGGCGGCTCAGGAGATCGAATAGCATGGGGCACTGGCCGCTGGTCGGCGTCGAACACCGCACAATCCTCAAGGTCATGGCTAACCACATTTCGGTAGAGCTCCAGGGGCAGCACCAGTTCCTGGAAAGGGGCCTGTCTGGTGATCTCCACCGGATACCCGAAAGCGAAGGCATCGATCTTCGGAACCCGATCAGGCTCGCGAGCCGACGCGCACTGGATGAACGCCGCCGACAGGATGATGGTCGTGCACACGATGCGACGGAAACGCCCTCTTTTGATCATTGGAGAACCTCTTCTTTCCGGCGGGGGGGAACCGGAGAAAAATAGCCCACGACCAGGATGAGGATCCCGACGGTGATAAAGGAGATGACACGTCCCAACGTTCCGGATCGGGCGAGGTCGACGAGGAAAAGCTTCACCAGCGTCACTCCGAGCAATCCAGCTCCGGTCATCCACAGCGCTCGCAGTCTTCGCTTCGCTGCGAATACCATGAGGCAAAGCGCCGTCAGGCTCCAGAGAATGGAAATGCACGCCTGGAAAAGGACGGAGCGCATGAGGGCGTGGGATGAAAAGGATACTCCGGTCCAGTGGTGAAGAGTGCGCGCCAGCACGGCGTTCAGCCAGAAGAATACCAGGGAGCCGTATACGGCCGGGCAAACCCACGCCAGCGGGTAAATCCTCAACCGGTCCGCGATGGCCGGGAACTCCTCTCTGAGATGGACGAGCCACAGCAGGATCGACAGCAGTGCGAGGATGGTCGCAACATCCAACGGGTTCAAGAAGGGAAAGTAGGGCAACGGCGCGGCGCTGCCGTTGCTGAAGAAGGTTGCGAATATCCAGATCACCAGATATGCGCACAACCCCAGGTTGCCCCAAATCAGATAGTCCCCGCGGTGACGGCTGAACGGCCACGAAATACGATCTCCTTGAAGCGCGATGAAAAAAACCAGGGCCGTGGGAAACACGCCCAGGATGGCCGTGGACCATGTTTCCGAAGCGGGGACCCAGAGGCCCACGCGGTGCGCCATCTCCCAGGTCAGCACGAGTGTGGACAGCCACAGGCAAAGGGGATGGAGCCGGCCTTCCCAGCCCGGGAAAGCGGAGTGCTTCTCCTGACGCCAAAGGAGGCCGGTGCAGCAGGCAACCCCGGCCATCCAGCCCCACCAGCCGCCGTCAGCAAAAGGATGTGTCCTGTCTCCCAAGAGGCTTATGGCCACGAGCGTCAAGGCGGGAACCAGGCCCCAGGCAGGATAGCCCAGGAAAGGCCAACGCAGGGCGACTCTCAGTAGATCGTTCATCAGGCCCGACGCAGAAAGAAAGAGCAGCAGGGCTCCCAGTCGGTGCTGCTCCGGACCGTGCACATCCAGCTCCCGAATGCCGGCACCATACCACCAGAGAAGTCCCCAGACTCCCAGAAGAATCCCAAAAACGGCTTCGTAGGTCTTCACCCGCTCGCGGTGGGTGTGGACACACCATGATGTGAAGAGACCGGCGATACTGACCACTGCACTGCCCAGCCAGAATCCGTTCAGCACAGGCCAGGCTCCATAGGTGCCCGGCAGATTGGAAAGAAACGCCAATCCCGCAGCAACCTGCAGCGCCATGCCCGCCATACGAGGGAGCCAACGTTCCTGGCGCAGACCGATCCACACCAGAGCCGCGCCTTCCATCGCCCAGGCGGCTGCCGTCCAGCGGTTGTCGAGCGCCAGCGGAATGGCCAGGGTCCCGAAAGCACCTCCGATGGCCAGAAACGCCTCCGCCATCAGCCAAAGGGTCTTGGGGGCCTTCAGATAAAGGATCCACGCCACATTGACATAAAAGCCCGCCAAAGCGAAGGCGCTCCAGGCAAGACCATATGGGTAAGGCTTCACCAGTCCACTTTGGAGAGCAAAGGCAATGATGGGAAGACCAAACACAATGGGGCCGTCTACGTACCCCTTGAGATTCGGAGGCTGCCTCAGCGCAAAAAGGATGGCAGCTCCGACGTAGAGAAGGAAGAACAAGATGAGAAAGGGCTCCGTTGTGGAGAACTGATGGGGCCGAAATACCAGCACTCCCCATGCTGCACCAATGGTGAAAGTGAAGAGAAACCCCACCAGGTTGAGCTCGCGCCATGCCTTGAACCAGGCCGTGCCTACAACGCCCAGGTTCAGAACGGCATAGTATGAAAACAACATCACATGGCTGCCCTGCCCGGTTGAGGCCAAAACGGGTGCGGCAAAACCCCCGGCAGTGCCGATGGATGCAAGTGCTCTCGCATCCTGCAGCACGGCCAGCGCGCCCGAGAGCACCGCCACTCCAGCCAGGAGCAAAAAGGCCAACGAGGGAGGGATGAGTCCATAGAGGCGCATGGCACCAAAAATCGTCAGATACAGCACGGCCACCGCCCCACCCTGCAGCACCAGAGCATAGGCTCTGCGCCGGTTGCGCAGTCTCCAGCCGATGACGAGCAGCACCACGGCGCCGAGAGCCACACCCGCCAGCCGTGCCTCGATGGGCAGGATCTCGCGCTCGGCAGCGTAGCGCACCAGAAATGCCACGCCCACAAACAGGACCAGGACGCCAATCTTGACCAGCAGATTACCGCCGGCGAGCCATTGCTCGAGGTGATCCCGAACAGGGGTCCAGCGCCCGGTGGCGGAAGGTCCATGCGGGGCGGGAGGCGATGTCACCTCTTGCGGCGCGCTCGAAGCAGAGTGAAGCACTTCGGGACCAGGCGAAAAGGGTTCGGCCTCCGCGGGGCCTTCCAGGGAGATGGGATCGAGGATGCCGGCAGGTTCGAAACCAGGCCTCACCTCATCGAATGTCATCTCCGGCTCAGTCCGGGCCGGAGCGCCGTAAGGCTTCACAGTCTCGGCCCCCTGCACCGGGCGCTGCCGCACCACCTTCTCAAGCTCAACAACTATATTCTTGAGCCTGTGGAGCTCCATCAGCAGATATCCGATGGCCGCTCCCACAAAGAAACCTTCGAACCTCTGGATGCTCGCCCCGATCAGCCCTCCCAGCAAAAGCGCCAACAAAATCTTCATCATGCTCCGAGTGCCTCCATCGGCCGTTCATTCCCACG
>CAZEOY010000326.1:2203-4918 GCA_964513835.1 uncultured Syntrophobacteraceae bacterium | reverse complement strand
GCTTTCGTCTGAATGACGATCGATGGCAGTCTTGTGGTTTTGAGATAGTCTCTTAAATGAGCGGACCAATCGGAGCATCATGGGGTGAATCGACGCCCCGTCTTTATTCTCGTTATATATCGCCACTTGAGGAATTCCATATTACCAGCAGAGGAGATCAGATCATGAAACGAAGAGATTTTCTCAAGTACGGAGCCGCCGGGCTGTCGGCTATCTGCGTCGGAGACTGCGTCCCGTGGTTTATGGAAAACGAGGCGGAAGCTCAGCGCCGGGTGGTCCGCACCCTGAACTTCCGCATCACCGACGCCATCAAGGAGATGGCGACGCACAACGCCATCAATCCTGCCTTATGTTACTTCTGGATATACAAGGAGGAATCGCTGCCTGGGGAATGCCCGGGGCCGCATATCTTCGCGACCACCGGGTCGCAGATCCTCATCAACATTACCAACGAACTGGACGAGCCTCACAACCTGGTCATTCCCGGACCCCGCAACCCGCGGACCGGCGCACCCCCCCGAAGGCCGGCGTTCGACAGTGGGGTCATCCCTCCGGGAGGGACCGTATCCAGGCGCTTCCGGGTGCCCGCTCCCGGCACCTATCTTTACCATGATACGCTCAATGCGCCGGTGAACCGGGTGATGGGGCTGCACGGCGCTCTGATTTCCATGCCGAGGCGCCCGAGGGCTGTTCCCGCCGCCAGGATCCGGCGCAGGGTGACGCCTTTCCAGAGGCCGACGCCCGCTGTTCAGGCGCTTTTCAACCATCTGGGCAGCCCCGTCGGCAGAGTCGGATCCACCTGGTTTCCCGGTCTCTCCTGGGAGGACGGCGACGCCACCACGAACACCCCGGCCTTCCGCCAGTACATCTGGCTGCTGCACCAGGCCAGCCCCAACCTTTTCGCCGAAGTGGGTGACTTCACACCAGGACAGAACTTCCCCGCCGACCAGTTCGTGAACCGTTTCCTCCGCGATGCCTTCGACCCCGTGAAACCGACCACCAACGCCATCCCGCAGTATTTCACCATCAACGGTCAGTCCGGGCACTTCTCCCACAACAACCCCTACATCAACCCCAACAACCGGGTGGGCGAGCCGGTTGTGATCCGCGTGCTGAACGCCGGGCTCTGGACCCATTCGCTCCACCTGCACGGCAATCACTTCTACGTGCTGTCACTCAACGGCCAGGTCCAGAGCAGCCTCATCTTCGTCGACACCAACAACGTCGAGCCCATGGACATTCAGGACTGGCTGATCCCCTACCACAGGCCGCCCGATATCCCCAATTCGCGGGGCATCGGAATGCCGGATCCGCCCCTCGTCACTTTGACCGGAGGGACGACCTGGCCACCCAACAATGAGCTGGCCACCACCATCCCACCTGCGGGATTTACCGGCAACACCCAGGCGGACATCAGCGTGCGGCTCTCTCCCCTCTGCTACCCCATGCACGACCACTCGGAGCCCAGCCAGACCTCCCAGGGCGGCAATTACAACATGGGCATGATCGCCGGTTTCAACATCACAGGGGACCGAACCCTCCCAGGCGGGGTGTTGAGCTTTCCCCACCAGCCGGTGGTCTTCCCTCCCGGTCCGGACGGCACCTTCACCCCCGTGGTACCGCCCCCGTGGATGGATTGATTGGCGCAGGCATTGAGGTTCACGGGCTCTGAGGGATGCCCGCAGGGACTTCTCCACCAGGGAGAAAAGGAGAGAAAAGCCATGTCTTTCTCAGATCCGAGATTCACCATTTCGCGTATTCCGGTATCCGTGGCAGGAGCCGAAGGGGTCGAGGCCGAATTCGTGAAGATGTTCGACCCTCAGCCCGAGGGGTTCAGCCCCAACGCTCCTCCCTTGCCCGAACCTTTGAACCCCACCAACCCTGTGCCCGAGATCATGGAGGCCATCCAGGTGGGTGGGGAGAATCTTCTGCGGGTGAGCCGAGCACGCACCGTCCAGCGAAGGCTCTCCACCGGCGAATCTATTCCCACATGGAATGGCGGAAGCCTGGAGTATTTCCTTTTCCGGGATCCTGACATGGATTCCGATTTTGACGATGCCACCTTTCCAGCGGCAACCATTCGGGTGCCCCGTGGCGTCATCTTCCACTGCGAAGGCCAGGGAAGCCAGGGACCTCACACCATCCACTGGCACGGCCTGGAGCCCACGCCCCAAAACGACGGCGTGGGGCATTGCTCCATGGAGATCGGGCGCTACATCTTCCAGTTACAACCCAATCACACGGGTAGCTATTTTTATCATTGCCACCGCAACACCATGCAGCACTTCGAGTTCGGGTTGTACGGTCTCTTTCTCGTGGAGCCGCCGGATGCCTATTTCGCCTCCGTGGTGGGAAGCAACTGGAGGACCCAGACCATCCCCGCGCAAGTGACGTTCAACAATATCCCGGTGGGGGCCTGCTCGGACGGACGTTTTCGAACCGAGGCGAATCTCCTCACACTTCCCGCTGCGGTCCGAAACCTGTTCCCCGGGTTCGTGGCGGGTGACCCGATCTTCGGAGTGGCGACCCCGACACAGACCCTGGCTGACATGGATCCCCACGCCTTCACCATCCCCTATGACGTGGAAGCCGTGTGGGTGTTCGACGATCGCGACATCAACTGGAGCACCCTGGCGGATAATGTACGCACGACCTTTCCCATACACGGCACTCTGCCAGGCGAGGATGACAACTTCGCTGCGAACCCGGGGACCG
>CAZEOY010000326.1:226-2193 GCA_964513835.1 uncultured Syntrophobacteraceae bacterium | reverse complement strand
CTTTGCGTTCAACGATTTTCGCGCCAGCCATTGGTTTGTGACGGGCGTGCCGGTGCCCACTCCGGGTGGGGCGAATCCCGTGGCCATCAACCCGGCAGGCGCGGCCCCGGCGGGTGGCGGGTTGCCCGGCGGGCTGATCCCTCCGTGGCTCATGAGCGGAAAATCCGGTGTCCAGGTTGCCGTCAATGCACAGGTTGGGCAGACCATTCTCGTTCGCGCCCTGGATGCGGCTTACAACAGCACGCGCATCACCTTTCCGGTGGACGTGGTGATCATCGCCTGGGACGGACGCGGCCTGGGGGTGCCCCCCTTCGGCCTTTACAACCGGGCCACGCTGGTTCCGGCCGGCACCCCGATCCTGATCAGCACGGCCCGTCGCTTTGACGCGATCATCCGTGCCACTGCGCCCGTCAACTCGGCCGCCACGGTGGAGTTCTTGAGCACCCAGGGCGGAGACCTGCAGGCGGTGGCGCTCATCCCGTTCGTGATCACTTAGGTGCCCGGGGAGCGAAAGGAGGCAATGCTGTTTTGATTCAAGCTGATTGGGCTTGGGTCTGCAGGGTGCCATGGGCTAAGGGGAGCTTGCCCATGCGAGATTTTTCGACCACGGGCAGGCTCCCCTTAGCCCGTGCCACCCCTTAGGTTAACGACATTGGCGAGAGGGGGACTGTCGAACGTGATGAACACTGGCAGAGTGAGACGGTTTTTGGAGAGCTTGGAGCCCGAAATGGTTGGGGGAATGTTCCTGCGCACACACATTGGACCTGTGCTCCACCCCTTGACCTCGAAGAGGCGGCTCAGACTTGACGACTGACCCGACGTTCAGGTGTCGCCACGAGTTACAGGAAAATGGGGGCAGGCCCGAAAAGCCTGCCCTTCGTCTTTTACGCCATGGCTGGCCATTCCGTGAGTAAGATAGAGAAGGAAGATGAGCAAAGATCTGCGGGCAGGCGCCACAGAAGAGTGAGGACAAAGCGAACATGAGAAAACCCCTTCTAGCGGTTTTATGCATCCTTATCGTGATCCTGTCCTTCTGGGCAGGATCGTGGAATAGCCAACGGAAGCTCGATCCGGGCGGAGCCGGCCAGGGTGAAAGACGCATCCTCTACTATGTGGATCCCATGAACCCCGCTCACACGTCGGACCAGCCGGGGCTCGCCCCCTGCGGCATGCCCATGGAGCCCATTTACGCGGACGATGACGACTCAGGGCCGGGATCTTCAGTCCGCTTCCTTCCACCGGGCAGCGTCAAGATCACGCCCGAGCGACAGCAGACGATCGGGGTACGGGTCGAGAAAGTGGAAAAATCCTCCCATGGACAGGTTTTGAGGGTCCTGGGACGGGTATCGGCGGATGAGAACCGCACCTACAGCGTGACGGCGGGCGATGACGGATGGGTGTGGCGTGTCCACGAGGGCACCACGGGAAGCCTGGTCCAGAAAGACCAGCTCCTGGCTGCAGTCTACAACTACGACTTCGTGGCCCGGCAGCAGCAATACCTCTTCGCCGTCGATGCCGACCAGCGCAGGAAGAGACAGTGGGCACAGGCGGGCGGCTCCCGCCAGGACCCGTCCCACGATTCCGGCTCGGAACAACAGGGTGCCCGACCTCCGGGACCACAACCGTCGGATTCACCCTTGTCCTCCATGAATATGGTCCCCACGACGCCGGGGGGCGCCATGAACCCCGTTGGAGGAGCCGTCTACGCCTATCGAAACCAGCTCGAAGTCGCCGAGCTCGAGAATCTCGTGAGGCCCTTTCTCGGCCTCGCTGTAGTAGCCGCCTTCCGTCAACCCGCTCAGGCCTACATGCCGTGCCAGTCGTGCATGTGATTGCGCACGTGATCGGGTACCGCCTCGCGCGGGTAGTACCGGTCGTAGAACTCGACGTCGAGATGGCATGCCTGGTACCAGACGGTGGTCAGGAACGGGTCGATCGTCGCAGGGAACCGGCCGTACGTGTCCCAG
>CAZEOY010000326.1:0-216 GCA_964513835.1 uncultured Syntrophobacteraceae bacterium | reverse complement strand
TCGCCGAGCTCGAGCTCTATAAGCTCGGCGTCACGGACACCCAGCTGCGGGAGATCGCCAGCTCCAGGCAGATGAGCACGGAGCTGCAGATTCGAGCTCCCGTTTCCGGTCTGATCCTGGCCCGCAGCATTTCCACCCGGCAGCGTTTCAACAAAGGCACCGAGCTTTATCGGATCGCGGATCTGAGCCGCGTCTGGGTGCTGGCGGATGTTTTCG
>CAZEOY010000325.1:0-4922 GCA_964513835.1 uncultured Syntrophobacteraceae bacterium | reverse complement strand
CGAGATTGACGTCGGCCTGGTAAGGCTCTCCATCCCGAGTCACCATGGACACGTCCGTGAGTTCCTGGGTCTGCGAAGTCGATGCCTGTCTTAGAAGTCCTTCAAACTCAGAAGGGTTGGCAAACAATATCGCCGGAGATCGCCCTGTGAACTGGGATGCGCTGAGCCCATGTCGCCGCTCCACACTCTGATTGACCTGTACAATAACCCCATCAGCATCCAGGAGGCAGATACCCTGGGGGGTGCTCTCCATGGCCTGTTCAGGAAGTGGTGGACTTTGTGGCGTCTCCGAAATATCGGGTTGCGAATGGGTCTTGCCGTTCTTGATGTCAGGCTCCAGGAGATTGTCCGCGAGGGAGGGCTTTCCGGGAGTCCGAGCCCCGCATAGAAAAAAACTGATGATCCGGCTGACAAGTTCCCAGTTTCTCCGGGCCTGGTTGGAAAAGCGACGGGGATGAGCGGAGCTGATGTTAAGGACACCCAAATCGTAAAGGGGAAGGCATACCATGGAGACCGGTGTAACGGTCGCTCCGTTCTTGGGCGGAATGGGCTCGCTTATACTGTTTTCCAGGAAATAGGGGGACTGCATCCGATAGACGCGCCCCGCAATACCCTCATTGGGGTCGAAGGACAAATTGGGGTTATGGTTCCTGGCACTTCCACCTCCCAGCAGATCATCCAGTCCGTATGCAGCTTTAAGACTCAAGTGCTTGGCATTCGAATCCCATAAGACGATCGAGCAGTTCTCGAAATCTGTTTCCTCAATGATGATGCGGACAAGCTTATCGTAGATCCGGTCGAACACCGGTTTTTCCGGCCCAACGGTGAGCAACTCAGCGAACCGCTGGATCATGCCAAGGAACCGATTCGACTCCTCGTCGCGCTCCTGTGAATTCAGGAGACCTATTCGCAAAATCTTGCTCAATGTGTCATCCATGAGTGCTCCGTCATCTCAGCAAAGTCCA
This sequence comes from uncultured Syntrophobacteraceae bacterium, assembly GCA_964513835.1. Lineage (GTDB taxonomy): Bacteria > Desulfobacterota > Syntrophobacteria > Syntrophobacterales > Syntrophobacteraceae > JALOOX01. Next base: position 3,957 of record CAZEOY010000325.1, on the reverse strand, counting down.
AAGCTGATCTACTTCAGCCCAAATGTCCTGCAGCCTCCTGCGGAATGCCTCCCATTCGGTCTCCGGGATGAAAAGCTCCCTGCGATAACCAGAGGTGATCTCATCATCGAGCAGGTCGGGTCTCTCTTTGCTGTTGACCAGGATGTTGGCGAGGGCCACAAGCTTCACTTCGGCTTTGAAAGCCGGGCTCTTCTCCGGGAAATGATGAAATTCCATAACCATTTGGAATACCTCAGGCAGATTCCAGCGAGTCGCGAGCCACTTGCCCACCACCGTGTGAGTCAGACCATACTGAAGCTCAGCGTACCACAATGGAGTCTTTCCTTTTCGAGACAGTCTCCAGATGGCCTGGTAATGATCCTGAAGGGAAGACGCCATGGCGACTCGCCCCAGATCGTGAAACAGCGCAAGGATGTATGCTTTTTCAGGGCTGACCCACGGTCTCGTTCGAGCCATTTCACTGGCCACTCGAGCGGTGGCCAAGGAATGCTTCCAGAGCCTTTCTCTCTCCTGCGGTTCAATGGAATTCTGAGTCGAGCACATATCCATCAGGAGGGCGCAGAGACAAAGGGATTTAACCTGCTCGAACCCGATCAGGATCATCGCCTTGGCCAAGGTCGGCACGTTCCCCCTCATGCCATAATAAGTGGAGTTCGCGACCCGAAGGATTCTCGCGGACAACGACTGGTCATATCGAATGAGGCTCTCCATTTCCTCTGGTGAGGCTACCTCATCATGGATGATCTCGACGAGTCGTTGGAGCGACCCTGAAAGGGAAGGCAGGTCGCGAATTCGGGCAATTCTGCGTCGGACTTCCTGTTCATTGGGAGAACAAATGGACATCTGTGTCAGTGGCCCCCGGAGGACATACCTCGGTAGAGAATTTCAACCACCCAAAATCAGCTTCAAATAATCTCGCAGTTCGGTATCCACTTAAGTCGGCAGGAACGCTATAAAGGTCAAAGTGTTTCTCATTACTATGACAATATTGTTACATTTCCGTGACATGCTCCCATCCAAACACTCCATTGAGTGCGAGAATCAGCATCCTCTCTTCCACACGCCCCCCACAGATCTCGGCGCAGGATCGGCAGTACTCAATGGATTGGGCAACAGGGGAACACAGCCGGTTGATATCACACATCAAACATTAAACTTCTCGCCGGACGTTCCTGTCTGGGTCCTGCAATGCCCTCGGGGATCCCGTCCACGGATTGTCCCACCAGATATTGGAAGTTGTCTCAATACAGCCCGAGAGTTTAATGAGAACAGTCTTGTTACTTATAGCCCCACGAGGACGCTAGCACAAAGATTCGTGCAAGTCGATATTTTTTTGACACATGATACGTCATGTCAAAGGCATCCGGTTCTCGGCTTTTCAATTCATCACGGAAAGAAGGACTCCCGAGATTGAGGGAACTGTTGCTCTGTCAGGATTGAACGACAATGAACCCGCGTCTGTGGAGCGCATTGGGAAAGTCATGAAGAAAGCGTGGATCATCAAGAGCTGAACTGCATTTGGATGTCTCCGTCAAATTCTCGACCCTACCCCCTCAGTGATCCTGACGCAAGTCTTCGATGTGGTCCATTGAAGAATCGGGCTTGAAGGAACCAGGTTCCTTGAACTGGATCCGAACCGGCACTCCCAGTTCCGAAGCAAGTTCTGAGCCCAATCGCAGGGAGGTTTGCTCCATCTCCTTGATTTCGTCAGAGAAGATGACGCTATCCACACCAAGCCACACTTCGAGATAGTCCCGTCTCTGGGTCTCGCGAACACGAAAGCGACACTTCTCGGGCTCATGACCTAAAATGCGCTGGATATGCGTCCGAACCTGCTGTTGATGGATCTTGACACCGCGAATGACGACCGCTTCGTCCGTACGCTCCCTCAGCCATTCCATTCTTCTGAAAGTGCGCCCACATTCGCATGGACCGGTCATCAGGCGAACCTTGTCACCAGTCCGGTACCGTATCAGCGGAAAAGCCCTTGTCGTGAGCGTCGTCAGCACCAGTTCCCCCGGTGTACCGTTCTCGACACAAATTCCGCTTTGAGGGTCGATGACCTCCGCCAGGAAGTGATCTTCACTCAGATGCAGCCCGGCCCGTTCATCACATTCGAAAGCCAGAGCAGGTCCGGGTACTTCGCTCAGGCCGTAGTGAGACCAGGTTCGGACATGCAATCGCTCTTCCAGTTGACTCGACATGTCCCGATTTGGAGCTTCCCCTACCAGGATCAGGGTTTTCAGAGCCAGAGCATTGGGGTTCAGGTTGGCCTGGAACAACAGGTGCGTCAACTCAGCTGCCGCCGACGCCGAAGTGACCAGAACCGATGTCCTGTAATCCTTCAGGATCATGAGCTGTTTTTCAGGAGGCAGAATCGTCAGAGGAATAACACTGGCCTCGATGGCCTCGGCACCGTCCTTGTATTCACGCCCCCAGTTGGTCAGCCCAACGTCCAGGTGGATTTGGAGGATATCCAGGCCCGAGACGCTGGCTGCGGTAAGGGCCCTGGCGACCATCTCATGCCAGACGGCGAGATCCTGCTTTGTGTACCCGCTGACCACTGGATTGAGGGAGCTTCCCTGGGCCGTGTGAATTCGCACCACGTCACGGAGGGGGACGGCAAACAATCCGTAAGGGTAATGCTCGCTCAAATGACGTCGATGCGTGAATGGAACATGGGCCAAGTCCGATAAATTCTCAATCTGCAGAGGATCGATTCGATTCTCCACGAACTGATTGCGGTAAAATGGGACGTTTTTGAAGGCGCGGTTCAGGGTGCTCTGGAGCCGCTCCAGTTGTTGCTGCGCCCGCTCCTCCAAGTCAAGACACTCGACACCAGGATTCCTTACGGGCATTGTCTAGGCCCTCCCTTCACAAAACTCCCGATAGTCACGACCCAGGTACGCGCGCTTCACATCCTGATCGGCGAGCAGGTCCTCGGCTGCCCCTTCCAGTACGATACGTCCATTCTCCAGGACGTAGCCCCTGTCTGCAATCTGGAGGGCTGCCCTGGCATTCTGCTCCACCAGAAGCACCGTGATTCCCCGCTCTTTCAATTGAACAAGAGTGTCCAGAATCATGCGCACCAGAAAAGGGGCCAGTCCCATGGTGGGTTCGTCCAGGAGCAGAAGTCCGGGGCGCGCCATCAACGCGCGTGCTATGGCAATCATCTGCTGCTCGCCCCCCGACAGGGTGCCTGCGGGTTGTCTGGCTCTCTCCCGGAGAATGGGAAAAAGCTCCATGACGGCTTCCAGATCATTCCTGACCGCTTCGCCCTCACCCCGCCTGTATCTCAAATAGGCGCCCAGTTTCAGATTTTCAAGGACTGACATGGGAGGGAACAAGAGTCGCCCTTCAGGAACCAGGCACATGCCGCGCTTGACAATGGCCTGGGGTTTAAGTCCCTTCATGGATTCCTTGTGGAAGAGAATCTCTCCCTCCCATCGGGGGATCATACCGCACAGGGTCTGAAGAAGCGTGCTCTTTCCGGCACCATTGGCGCCGATGAGCGCAATGATTTCCCCGGCACGGACTGAAAGACTGACACCGTTGATGGCCCGAATTTTCCCATAGTAACATTTCAAGTTGCGCAACCGGAGCATGGTTTACCTCTGAAAATGTCGAGCTCAGCCCGGAACCGGGGAATCCGGTCCGCATCCTGCCCGGATCAGTCTTTCCCCAGATAGGCGCAGATGACTGTATCGTTGGATTGAATCTCGCGAGGAGTGCCTTCAGCCAATCTCCTCCCTTGATGCAGAACCAGAATGCGATCTGAAATCCCCATGGTCAGACTCATGTCGTGCTCCACCAGGAGGAGCGTGACACCCCGTTCACGTATCTTGACCAGCAATTCCCCGAGTTGGCTTGTCTCGACCGCATTCAGGCCCGAGGCCGGCTCGTCAAGCAGCAGCACTTTCGGATCCGACGCAAGGGCTCGCGCGATTTCGAGAAATC
>CAZEOY010000324.1:0-4926 GCA_964513835.1 uncultured Syntrophobacteraceae bacterium | reverse complement strand
GGTGGAGGGAAGCCCGGACCCAGGGGCGGAAAACTGAAGGCTGCGCCGGCCGTTGATCACCCACCACCCGCACCACCCCAACCGGGGCCGACCGAGCCAACCGAAGCCCCCATGGCCCTCACCCTCGATGAGGCCAAACAGGAGATCGACCGCCAGGCGAACGTCCGGGACCTGGCGACCTGGATGAACCGCAACCGCCCCTTGCTGCGGACCTGCCTGCAGCCGGCGACCACCCACTTCCACACACGCATGCAGCACCTGAAGCAGGCCACCACAGCTTGACGGACATCCGCAGGCCGGAAGCGCCCTTCCGGCCTGCCGTATGACAGAGGGAAATGGGGCGGGAATCTTACCGTAGCAGAAGACCCCCCCCGAGGCCAGCACAATCATTGGAGGCAGGCTATGAGCGATGTGTTCCAGGGGATATGGGTCGATCGGCTCGTGTTTATGAATGGTGAGCTGCTGAATCGGCCGGGGGAGGGCTTCCTTTGGGGGGACTGCCTCGATACGAACCGCAGTTGCGGCGGAACCCTTCGGCTGGCCTACGCGATCCTCCTCCAGTACGCGGAGAATCGGCAGGAGGCGTTGAGCATGGCCATGGAGTTTGCGGACACCTACCTCAAGCGCCTTCCTCACGATGACTTTCACGCCCGGATCCCGGTGCGCGCCTGGATCGCCAGGACGCAGCTCCGGCGGGCGCAGATCAGGAGGAGTATGGTTAATGGCAGGTATATCAACGTGGCATGATTTCACCCTCTCCGAGGCGAGAGCCATACAGGGCTGCCTCGAGCGGGAGATCGAGCGGATCGAGCGGGTCCCCATACAGGGAGACCCGCTCGAGGAGGATTACCGGAGTGCGCTGGTGAAGCTGCGCCTGCGCTTCCGGCTGGATGAGGGTTCCCCTCCAGGGTCTGGCCGCCCTGAAGGGGCTGGAGGGAATAGGTTGGGTGTGTGGGGCTCCGATGACGATGATCAACAATACCGATCCTGATGTCAAGACAAAGACAGTTCGAGCGCGGATACTGGTCCTCGACCACGAGTCCGCACTCCTGGATTTGATCACCGATTGCCTCGCCGCGCACCGGTATTCCGTCTGCACCGCCAACACCGCCGCCGAGGCGCTCCGGCGCCTGGCCGATGACCAGTTTCATTGCATCGTGACCGGACTGGACAAGCCCCTCGAAGCCTGCCTCGAATTCTCCCGGTCCGCCCGCGCCATCCGGCCGAACATTCCGCTCCTGCTCACGACCGATGACCACCGGGTTTCCTGGCGGTTGATCCAGGACAGCGGTTTCTGCTGCATCCTGTTTCGCCCCTTCGATTTCAGGGTCCTGGTGGAGCAGATCCGTTCCGCACTCAACGAGAAAGGGTAGCTATGGATGCACTCAAAGCACTGTGGACGGTAAGTGCCGGCGTTGTTCCCGGCATCCCACTGCCGGAGGTTGTCAAGACGTGGACCCTCACTTCCGGGGAGTTTTACGAGGAAGACGGCTCTCCGAACTGGGGCGCCTTCCACGAGAAAAACGATGCCGCCTATGGCTACGCCAGGGCGATTTCCGACCCCATGCGGCTGAACTGGGTCACGGTCGATTTCACCTGGATATAAAGGAGGTTGCGATATGGCACTGATATCCCCCAAGGTGGCCCGCCTTTTCGTCTGCGATCCCGGGCTGCAGGCTCTGAGCGAGGTGGCACAACTGCATTTCATCACGATGCAGATGATGATTCTTCCCCGGGGCGTCCATTACCTGACGTATTTCCTCACCGACCGTTCTGTTCTCGATCTGGACCGCGTGATGCGGCGCCGATTGGTGATGCTTTACTTCATCTCGGTTGCAGGCATGGTCCCAAGGCATCGAGCCACCACCCTGGATCGCATTGCCTCCCTCCTGCGGATCAGTCGTCACGATCTCATCAAAACCAGAAAGCACCTGATAGAGCAGGGCCTGCTTGATAGGCATTGGAATGTAGTCCATCCCAAGCTGTCCCACGACTTTCAGCCTACTGACGAGGACACACAAGCGATGATCCGCAACCTCGAAGAGTCGGTGCTGAAGACCTGGGCGAAGAACCCTGTGTTGGGGCGACAAAAAGCGATGGAAGCCATTGCTGCGGCGAAAGCGGAGAGTTTCTCGATGTCGGTCGATGAGATGGAGCTTGAACGCTCCGCGTGGCAGCGACATCTGGACAGTCTCGTGAATTGACGGTCCCCATCCTATGGAACAACGATCACCGACGGCCAAAGGGAATCGCAAACGCCTATCCACGACATTCCATCGGAGGATACTGGTGGATACCGCAATCGGGGCATTGCGCGAGGCAGTGCGGACGTTTCTGCTGAAACTGCACCTTTTTTACGAAGAGGGGAAGATCGGTGACGCTCCAACCGACACAGCGATCGCGCAGCTGTTCGGGATCTCCGTCGAACAGCTCGTGGCCTACAAAATCGCCCTGGTCGATGCGGGTTTCATTGATGACCAGTGGAATATTACCCCCTTGAAGAAACGCAGTAACAAAACATGGAAGGCGGTGAAACGCCTCTCGACCCGGTTCCACCGCGCCATGTTGGGTCTGACTCTCAGCGCCGAGGTCTGGTGCCGGCTGTTCACGTTGCACCTGCTCTTCAAGGTCTTCGGATGCCTCGGCCACGCCGGTGGCGTGGCTCCCTCCGACAAGGCTGTCGCCGACGCCCTTGGAATCAGCTTGCTGGAGTGCCTGCGAACGAAACGGGAGATCGTGGCGCTTGGCCTCTGCGACAATGATTGGCAGCTTGCGGATCTCAAGAAAGCCAAAAAGCGCGACTACAGCCGGGACAAGTCTCGTGACCGAATGCGGAAATTGCGCAGGAGGAGGAAGGAAGAGGCGGCTGCGCAACAACGAGCGTCACAGGTCCAAAAGGGACCGTCACCGCCGGAAGGTGTGACGCCTGTGACGCCTGTGACGCTCGATAACGACCCACTCATTCTCTTCCGGAATTGGGTCAAAGCCTGTCCCATCCAGGGTTTCACGTTCTTGGATGCGCTCCTGAATGCGTCACAATCAGGCGTCACCGGCGTCACCGCGACGGACGACGTAGTTAGTAGTTGTTGTTGTAGTAGTAGTAAAAACAACAACAACAACAACCCCGAACCCCAAGATCCAAAACCCCCAAAACCCGCTGAGAAGAAAGGACCTCTGATCACCCTGCCCGGTGTCCACCTGCCACCGGCGCAAATGGTGTTCGGCAAAACTCGATCCCAACCGATCCCCCCGCGGGCAGTACCCGCCTTGACCGACCTCGAGGAAGCATCGAAACTCGTCCCCGTGAAGGGTTATCTGACGCCTTCCCTGCTCAAGACCTTGGATTCGTACCTGGAGGAATACGGGAAGGATTACCTGCTCGCACAACTGAAGGAGATCCGGACGACTCACGACCGGGCGAAGGGCGCGCGGGGATACGCGAACCTTCTGAGAAAGGCGCTGAAAGAGGATTTCGCACAGGTCAAGCTATCGCAGGAAGCCAGTGACTGTGACTACACGGAGATACTGGAATCACTGCGCTCACACGACGAGGAGACAATCACGATGGATCAACCCAACCGGCAATTCATGGAAGAGGTAGTTCGGATCACGGACTGGATCATGGCAGACACAAGTCCCGAAGCGGAGATGGTGCGGATACTGGCCATCCAGACGATGCCCGAAAAAGTCAGGCCTCACGCAAAGGTATGGAGAAATGATTCCTACGGCAAGAATATCATGCTGATTTGGATCAGGTGGTTCGTGGAGGACTGGATGAACGGCAAAGGCGGCCCGGCATCTCAGGTCCTCACCAAGCTCCTGGGAACGACCGTGGAAGCGGCAGGCTGAACTGAACTGAATGGTTCTGAACTGAGCTCAATCAAAAAGGGGAAGCAGCCCAGTGCGCCCCTGTTGCGCCCTTTCGGACCGATTCCCCCTCCACGCCGGCGGCTATACTGCCACCGGCATGGACGAACCGCAACGGTAAAGGAGTGAGATATGGCGTTGGGTCCAGGGAAATACGACGATTTGTGTACCGCCGCCCGGGTGCTGGCCGAGGCGGACGCTGCCATTGTGATCATCTTGAACGGCAATCAGGGCTCCGGGTTTTCAATGCAGTTTATTACCCTTGAGGCCGTGGTTGCAATGCCCGACATCCTTGAGCGCGTCGCCACGGAAATCCGCGAAGCAGGCCCATTCGGAGGGTAGCCCCATGCCCATGGTGAGAGCACTCTACGGGCAGCGCTGGACGACAATCGCGCGCCAGATGAAGGACGCTGCCGGCTGGAAGTGCAAGCGATGCGGGATTCAATGCCGGAAGCCGGGGGAGCCCTACGACGGGGACCACACCCGCACCCTCACAGTGGGACACCTCGACCGGCAGCCCTGGAACCTTTCATTGTCGAACCTGTGGCCCATGTGCGTCCCCTGCCACCTGGCCTACGACCGCCGGCACAACCAGCGCATGAGGTGGTTTCACCGGAAGCTGAACGGCAAGCATGACGGCGAGCACGTCGGCTACCAGCTGCACCTGTTCGCCCAGGGCCTCAAAGTAAGGGAGGTGATCCTTGAGCGTGTCAGACAAAACTCCGAGCCTGTCGCACAATGCCCTGAAAAACAGCAGGGAGCCCGCGATCCGTTGCAGCCACTGCGGGATGATCTCCTACAAAGTGCATGACGTGGAGCACCGGTACTGCGGCTGGTGCAAAATCTTCCTCCAGGAGGAGGAATGCCAGGTCTGGAACGACCCGAGGGGCGTCAAAACCGGGCGTTAAAACCGTGACACGCGCCATTAAGTGTGACACACTCATGTCACACTTGGGGTGGGGGGTTGTGAGCTACATTGGCTCATGGTGGGGATTTGGAGGTGTGACATGCACAATGGCACGGGTGTCACGGTATGGGTGAGTGTGGCGGAGGCGGCCA
>CAZEOY010000323.1:0-4937 GCA_964513835.1 uncultured Syntrophobacteraceae bacterium | reverse complement strand
ATCGTCTCTTCGACTTTCACGTTCGGGTGCTCCTTTTCGAACTGCTGGATGACCAACCGGCTGATGTGCTGCTCCTTCACAACGTCAACCCCGTCTACGCCATGCCCCGTGCGGAAGTGGTGGGAAGGGCTCTGGAGAACAAGTCCACTTTCGTGATTTCGTTCGGCGCTTTCATGGATGAGACGAGCGAGCTGGCGGACCTGGTGCTGCCGGTTCGCCTGCCCCTCGAGAGCTGGGATGAATATGCCGGGAAGGGGGGAATCCTCTCCACGCTCCAGCCGGCCATGGGGAAGCTCACCGATGCTCCCCATGTGGGCGATGTCCTGATGGCGGCCGCGAGCGGGAAGGAACTGACCGACGGCGACGGCAAGGCTTTCCTGGTTTCCCGGCTGCTGAATGCCGGGATGGTTCGGGACGAGCTGCAGTGGCTGCAGACCCTTCAGAAAGGCGGCATCTTCGACCGTCAAAAGGAGGGGGGGGGGCCGTCCCAAGCTGCAGGGCTCAAGCCCGACCCGTCCCGGTTGAAGCCATTGAAGGCAGTCCGTGAGGCCGACCGCACAGGTTTCACGTTCATTGCGGCACCATCGATCCGCTTCTTTGACGGGCGTGGAGCCAACAGACCGTGGCTCTGCGAGGTCCCCGATCCACTCACCCGGATCGCCTGGCAAACCACGCTCCTGATGAATCTCGGTACCATGAGCGCTGAGGGACTCAAGCCGGGGGACCGCGTCCGGATCTCTTCGGGGAAGACCGAAATAGAGGCGCCGATTTACGATGCTCCGGGTGTGAAGCCCGGGGTCCTGGTGATGGGCTGCGGCCAGGGACACACGGCCTACGGCCGTTACGCCAAAGATCAGGGCGTCAATCCCTTTGCCCTGCTGCCGGCCGAGATCGATTCGGCCAGCGGGGCGCCGGTGCATTGGATCCCGGGAGCAGAGCTGAAACCGACCGGAAGTTCGGAGCCCCTGGCCTGTACCGACGGCGCCCGCATCCCCTATGATCGGAAGATTGCCCTGTCGGTTTCCGTGAAGAACCTGGACGACCTGAAGCAGCCTCGGCCGGCTGGGCTCACCATGTGGGATTTCCCCCTGACCCTGCCGCTCCCCGAAGGCTACGATCCCAGGCGCGATTTCTATCCGCCCCACGATCACGACCAGTACCGCTGGTCCATGGTGGTGGACATGGACCGCTGCATCGGGTGCGGGGCGTGTGCGGCGGCGTGCTATGCGGAAAACAGCATCGGCATCGTGGGCCGGGAGCGCATTGTCGAAGGGCGGGAGATGGCCTGGCTCAGCGTTGAGCGTTACCTGGACCCCGAGGACGGGACCCGGGTGACCTTCCTTCCGCTCATGTGCCAGCATTGCGACAATGCCCCCTGCGAATCGGTTTGCCCGGTCTACGCGGCGCATCACGGCAAGGAGGGGATGAACAACCAGATCTACAACCGCTGCATCGGGACGCGATTCTGTTCGCAGAACTGTCCTTACAAGGTACGCCGGTTCAACTGGTTCGACTGGAAATGGCCGGATCCCATGCAGTTGCAGCTCAACCCCAACGTGACCGTCCGGGCCAAAGGCGTCATGGAGAAATGCTCCTTCTGCGTTCAGCGCATCAAGGAGGCTCATGGATGGGCCAAGAACGAGAAGCGAAGCATTCGGGACGGGGAGGTCGTGCCGGCCTGCGTGCAGACCTGCCCGACCCAGGCCCTGTTTTTCGGGAACCTCATGGACGCCGAGAGCCGGGTGCGCAAGCTGGTGGATGATCCGAGGGCCTACCAGGTCATGGGATACCTGAACACCAAGCCGGCCGTGATTTATTTGAGGAAGGTCGTTCAGGATGTCTGGGGGTAGAGACATGTCTCAGCTGACTTACGCCGAAATCGACCGCACCGTCCTGGATACGCTCACGCCTCCCGGGCGGAGTTACTGGATGGTCGTGGGGGTCCTGTTGCTGGGGGTCCTCATGGGGGCTGCGTGCTGGGCTTACCAGATCGCCAGAGGCATCGGCGTGGGTGGTCAGAACATCCCCGTGGCCTGGGGTATTTACCTGGTCAACTTCGTCTTCTGGGTCGGGATCGCCCACTCCGGAACGCTGATCTCCGCCATTTTGCACCTGCTGAGGGCGGGGTGGCGGAACCCCATCGCCCGGGCGGCCGAAACCATGACGGTCTTCGCCGTCTGCATTGCCGGCCTTTTCCCGTTCATCCATCTCGGGCGCGTTTGGCTCGTCTATTACATGCTGCCCATTCCCACGCAGCGGACCCTCTGGCCCAATTTCCAGTCGCCGCTCCTGTTTGATGTCGTGGCCATCAGCACCTACCTGACCGTGAGCGCCCTCTTCTGGTACACCGGGTTGCTGCCGGACCTGGCCCGAGTCCGGGATGACGCCGAAGGGTTCCGAAAGCGGGTGTTTACCCTCTTGTCACTGGGTTGGACCGGGGCTCACGAGCAGTGGCGCCACTACACCCGGATCTACCTGTTCTTCGCCGCGCTGGCGACCCCGCTGGTGGTTTCGGTCCACAGCGTTGTGTCCTGGGACTTTGCCCTCGGTATCGTTCCGGGATGGCACACGACCATCTTCGCGCCCTACTTCGTGGCCGGAGCCATTCACTCGGGTCTGGCCATGGTGCTGACGCTGATGATTCCGCTGCGCAAGATCTTCCATTATGAGCGTTTCATCAGCATGCATGTGCTGGAAAGTGTCGCCAAGACGATCATCTTCACCGGCCTGATCGTGGGATTCGCCTATGGGACCGAGGTCTTCATCGCTTGGTACAGCCGCAATCCGGTTGAAATGGAGGCCTTCCGCTGGAGGCTTGAGGGCCACTACGCCTACGGGTTCTGGATCATGGTCCTCTGCAACGTGCTGGTTCCCATCCTTTTCTTCTTCAAGGGAGTTCGAACCTCCATCCCCTGGCTGTTCGGGATCTCCATGGTGGTCAATATCGGCATGTGGTATGAACGGTTCGTCATCATCATCAGCGCCGTCGGCCATGATTTTCTGCCCAACGCCTGGGGTCTCTACAGTCCCAGCTGGGTGGAGCTCGGAATCATGTTGGGGAGCTTCTGCCTGTTCTTTTTCCTCTTCGTGCTCTTCTGCAAGCATCTGCCCTCCGTTTCCATGACGGAGATGAAGGAAGCATTGGAAAAGGGTGACGGCCATGGCCGCTGACGTGCAGGTGATGGGAATCTTCAGAGAAGAGGGGCAGGCCAGGGATGCCGTGATAGGGTTGCGATCCTCCGCCAACTGGCCCATTGTCAGGGTGCACAGTCCCATCCCCAGCCACGCCCTGGCCGAGGCCATGCAGGTCAGGAAAAGCAGGGCCGGATGGTACACCTTGGTGGGGGGCATTATCGGATTCTTCACCGGTTTCGGACTGGCCATTTTCACAGCGACGCGCTGGGACCTCATTGTGAGCGGAAAGCCCATCGTAGCGCTGGTGCCCTTCGTAATCATCGGGTTCGAGTTCACCATTCTATTCGCCATCTTCGGGAATCTGATCGGATTCCTGCACCAGTCGCAGCTGCCGCGGCTGCAAAACCTGGAGGTTTACGACCCACGCTGTTCGGGGGACCATTTCGGAGTGCTCGCTTCTTGTGCGGCAGAAGATCTCGAACGTTTGACGACCTTCTTGAGAGAGAAGGGAGGCGATGTCCAGGTGTTTGCCCAACCCGAAACCCGAAACCCGAAACGGTTTCCCTGAGATGACCGTCATGGAGAAGAAGAAGCCTTACTGGATGCTGATTGCCGCGCTGTCCGTCGTCGGTTTCGCGACGTTCGTCATCGGTGCTTCCGGGGCAAACGCCGGGCGTGCCTGGCAGGCTTTCCTCATCAATTTCCTGGTCTGGTCGGCCATCGCCCAGGGGGGTCTCCTTTTTTCGGCGATCATGACGACGGTGCGGGCTCGTTGGAGTGCTCCCCTGGAGGGACTTTCCCAGGCCTTTGTGGCCTTCTTTCCCATTTCATTTCTGCTTTTTCTGCTGCTCTTCCTGGGCCGCTCCTATATCTTTCCGTGGCTGCACGATCACCATCTGCACGGGAAGGAGGTGTGGCTGAATCTCCCGTTCCTCTTCACGCGCGATTGCATCGGTTTGCTCATCCTGTACGCGCTGGGGCTGCTGTATGTGTATCACGCACTTCTTTTGAAAGTGGAGCCGACCGGAGAGTCCGGCGGGGGTCTGCGGTCCTGGGTCCGTCGGCTGCGGGGGGATGCCCCCCAGGATGTGGAACGGATTGCCGGCCGGATGCAGGTCATCAGCGTAGGGTACATCCTGGCCTTCACGCTGGTGCTCAGCCTCATCGGCTATGATTTGGTCATGGCTGCCGACCCGCACTGGGTGTCCACCCTGTTCGGCGCCTACACTTTCGTGAAGGCTTTCTATGCAGGGCTGGGCGGCCTCATCATCCTGGCTTCCGTCATGCATCTCAGGCCCGACAACGACTTCCAGCTGAGCGAGTCCCATTTTCACGACATCGGAAAGCTTTTCTTCGCTTTCTGCCTGGTGTGGGCGGACTTCTTCTATGTCCAGCTGGTGGTGATCTGGTACGGCAACATCCCTGAGGAGGCTGCCTACGTGATCGAGCGGACCATGGCGGTCCCATGGAGATCCCTGGCCTGGACGGTTTTCGGCCTGTGCTTCGTGGCTCCGTTTTTCATCCTCCTGAACAGGAAGATCAAAACCATGCCCCGGTCGATGATCGTTCTTTGCTCAGCGGCCATTGCGGGGATCTGGCTCGAGCATCTGCTGCTGCTGGGCTCGCCGCTCAGCCATTCCGCCCATTCGCTGCCGCTCGGGGTGAGCGACGTGGTGATCAGCCTTGGGTTTCTGGGCCTGATGGTGATGGTCCTGGGCTATTTCTTGAGGGAATTTCCGGAGCTTGCGCAGGTTGGGAGGAGGGAGGCCGGCTGATGGAGGTTTTGCTCACCACCCTGACCC
>CAZEOY010000322.1:0-4939 GCA_964513835.1 uncultured Syntrophobacteraceae bacterium | reverse complement strand
GTTAACAGTCCCGACCCTACGCTTTCAGCCATATTGATGAGCTGCCGCAGGTCTTGGGCGAATACCACCCCTTCCTCCTTGGTCAAGCCCGGCAGAAGAACGACGAATTCATCCCCGCCGTATCGGAAAGGGATCATCCCGGGCCGTTCCCGCCCCTGAAGCAAATGACCGATTTCGCGCAAGACCTTGCTCCCGCAGAGATGACCATGGGTGTCGTTGACCCGTTTGAAAAGGTCGAGGTCAAAGAAGACCATGGACACTTCATGGCCGTGCAGGCGGGCGAGGGAAATCTCACGATCCAGGGTGTCATACAGGTGCCGGGTGTTGTATAAGGAGGTGTGGTCATCGGTGATCACGAGCCGCTGAACCCGGTTGAACAGGGCTGCATTCTGTATGGCGATGGCTCCGTATTCCGCAAGGGTTTCCAGGGCGCGCATGTCGAGGTCGGTGAAAACCCTCTCTTCCATCCGGTTGATGAGCTCGATCACGCCGACAACGCGTCCTCCCATGGTCATGGGGACGCAGATGATGGATCGTGTGGTGAAGCAGGAGGCTTCATCGAATCGGCTGCAGAATCGCCGGTCGCCGCGGGCATCTTCCAGGAGCACACTTTCTCCGCTCTGAGCCACCCAGCCGGCAATCCCTTCGCCAACCCTGAGACGACTGCCCTGGAGCGACTCCGCGCCTTGCCCTACGGCGATTTCAAAGCGCAGGTGAAGGCCGTCTTCCTCCATGAGGAGCAGCGACCAGTTCTGGGGCTTCAGAAGGGTCTTCACCTTGTTCATGATGATCTGGAGCACTTCCGAAAGGTCCAGGGTGGAAGTGAGGGTCCTGGCCAGATCCGAGTAGATCTGATGTTCTTGCTTGAGGCGTTCGATGTCCGCTGTGCCTGTAGATGGCATGGAATGTTCCTTCTTCAGTCCAACGGTCTTTGAGTCTGTTCAGGCTGCAGTCGACCATGGGGCCAATTCAGGCGCTGCATGGTACACGAGCCACAGTCCGGTGCAAGCACCATCTACATTCTGGACCAATTTTTAAGTCGTTTTAATGGGTTATGGGTTGAGCGCGATGACGTCTTGGACGGAGGATGGGCCTGGGGTCTGCAGCGTCGGAGGACATGAGCTGGCATCCGCCGGGCCGGATTGGGGTGGATGTTCAAGGACTGCAGTTGTGATGAGAGCGGATGCGCCATGAATATGCAAGGGAAAAGACCCAGAGAACTGGCGGCCCTCGTTGAGCTCAGCGCGTTGATCAATTCATCCCTGGACATCCAGAGTGTGCTGGGCCACGCGATGAAGTGCGTCCAGGAATTCATGAGCGCTGAAGCGAGCTCCATCTTCGAGCTCGATGCCGATAAGGGGGAGCTTTTCTTCAGGCTCGCCCTCGGGGATGCCGCCGACCGCATCAAGGAGGTGAGGCTCGGGATGGGGCAGGGCATTGCCGGGTGGGTAGCGCAGACGGGGCAGCCCTTGATCATCCCGGACACATCCCGGGATCCGCGGTTCCACCCGGACGTTGACGATCACTCGGGTTTCCGGACGCGTTCGATCCTCTGCGTGCCCATGGTCTATCGAGGGATGCTCAGGGGAGTCATTCAGGTCTTGAACAAGAGGAACGGCCGGCAGTTCAATGATGACGATCAGGAGATCCTCACCGTTCTGGCGAACCAGATCGCCACGGCCATAGAGAATGCGAGGCTCTATGAGAGGCTGAGCGAGCGATACTCCCTTACCTCCTGTGAGCTCAAATCCACCCAGGAGAAGCTGGTTCGGGCCGAGAGGATGGCCGCCTTGGGCCGGCTCTCACAGGGGGTGGCCCATGAGGTGAGGAACCCGGTCATGGTCATTGGCGGCTTTGCGCGGAGGCTCAAAAAGGAGCTCGCGCCTTCCGAGTCCGCCATGAAATGGCTCGATGTCATCCTGGCTGAGGCCGAGCGTCTCGAGCACATGGTGGCGGATATCGAAAGTTTCTGCAGGCTTCCCACCCCGATGCCACGCCGGGTCGATGTGATGGAGATCCTGGGAAGCGTCGTGGATGGCGACCGGGAGTCCCTGGCCCGGCAGGGTGTTGTCGTCGAAGTGCACGCGGGAGAAGGCATTTCTCCGATCTGGGCGGATGAGAAACTGTTGGAGCTGGCTTTCCGCAATGTGTTCGAGAACTCTCTCGAGGCGATGCCCGAGGGAGGGAGGGTCGAGGTCATAGTGACGGCGCGCAGGGATGGTCTTGCGGTACTCTTTCGTGACACCGGAGTCGGCATTGCATCCGAGAATCTTCCCAATGTGTTCGAACCCTTCTATACCTCGAAAACCCGCGGCTCCGGTCTCGGACTCACCACCGTGTACCGGATCGTCTGCGACCATGGCGGAGATGTCACCATCAGCTCTGCGGTGGGCTCGGGAACCGAGGTCGTGATCAGCCTCCCGGTGGGTTCTCCGGAATGTGCGGGAACGAGCGGCCTGGCTGAGGGATGAACCTGGATGGCGGATTCCTCTGGTATGGCAATCCGAGCTTTCATGGGAGGCAGTGGGTGAGAAGCCGACCGAATCGCGATGCGTGGATCATGGCGCCACCATTTCGCCGTGAAGACTCTGACCGTTGACTTCCAGAAGACGAACCCACACCTCCCTCCCCGGCTCCAGGTCCTCCGGTGCCGTAAAGGTGATCTTCAGATAGTTGCGGGATGTGCCCTGCCAGAGAGGTCTCCCCGGTTCCCGTTTCTCCACCAGCACTGCAAGCTCTCCCCCGATGAAACGTTCTGCGAAGGCGCGGCGCTTTTGAGCGCCCAATTCCCTGAGGACGCTGCACCTGGCCTTGACAGTGCGTCCGTCGATCCTGCTTTTCAAGGTGGATGCATGGGTACCGGGGCGTGCAGAAAACGGGAAAACGTGGAGATAGGTGAGGGGAAGCCCCCTCAGGAGGGACAGGGTGTTTTCAAACCGGGATGGCGATTCGCCGGGAAACCCGACCAGCACGTCGGCGCCCAGCGCTGCGTCGGGAAACATCTCGTGAAGGTGTAGGAGGAGATCGCGGTAAAGACTGGAGCCATACGGCCTGTGCATGGCCTTCAGAATCTCGTCATCTCCACTTTGGAGCGGGATGTGAAAGTGAGGGCAGAGTCCGGAGGTGCTTCGAAGCTCTCCAATGAGCTCCTCGTTGCATTCCTGGGGTTCCAGGGAGCTGAGTCGTATGCGCTCGGGCAGTCCCTCCAGCTTCATCTGCCGAATGAGGGACGCCAGGCTCCCGCCGTCCGCGAGATCCCGTCCCCATTGTCCCAGATGGATTCCGGAGAAGACGACCTCTCGAAATCCCTGTGCGATGAATCGGTCGAGCTGCCGACGGACGGACTTCATCGGAAGGCTCCGGCTGCATCCTCGCGTGTAGGGCACGACGCAGTAGGAGCAGAAGGCGTCACAGCCGTCCTGCACCTTGAGAACTGCCCGCGTGCGACCGATGGCCATCCTCCGTACGCAAATCTCCCGGAATCCCTGAATCTCCCTCGGGGCGGAGACGGCCATGCAGGGAGTATGGAATGTTCCGGGCTCGTCAATCCATCGAGGCAGGTCCAACTTTTCCTCGTTTCCGAGGATATGAGTGGCCAGTGTTTCGGAGGCCATGCGTTCCGCTTCGAGATGGACGTTGCAGCCGACAACGGCGACGAGCCCATCCGGATTCCGGCGACGGGCCCTGCGGAGCAGCTGGCGCGTTTCGAAGCTGGCCCGTGCTGTGACGGCACAACTGTGGATGATGGTAACGTCGGCCTTTTCTCGGGGGGGGGCGATGATGTAGCCGGCCTCCTGGAGGGTCTCGAGAAAATAGGACGATTCGACCTGGTTGACCTTGCATCCCAGGGTGTCCAGGGCTACGGTCCTATGCGATGCTGCGGGGTGATTCGGACTTTTCAATGTTTCCTCCTCCCAGGAGAACATCGCCATCGTAAAAGACGGCAGCCTGCCCGGGAGTGACGGCGCGTTGTGGGATCTCGAAGGCGACGCGCACCCGGTCCTCCTGAAGGGGTGTGACCTGGGCGGATGCGGGTTGATGTTGATGGCGGATCTTCACCGAGCAGGACAGAGTGGAATTGGGCGGGGGAGGGGGAATGGACACCCAATGGACCCCCGCGACGTTGAATTCAGCGCAGTCCAGATCCTCCGATCTTCCCACTCGGACTGTATTGGCGGAGACATCCAGCTCAATGACGTAAAGGGGGGCGGCGGCGGCGATGCCCAACCCGCGCCTTTGGCCGATGGTGTAGGCAAAGAGGCCTTTGTGCTCCCCAAGGACCCTCCCCTCCCGGTCGACGATGGAGCCCCTTAGGGTGGCAGAGTCCGCAGGATGGCGCTCCAGGAGGAATTCCCGGTACCCCCCCTTGGGGATGAAACAGACTTCCTGGCTTTCCTCGGGGATCCTCACGCCAAAATTTAACGATTCCGCCCAACGCTGGACATCCTGCTTGCGGTAATCACCGAGGGGGAAGCAGGTTTTCGCCAGTTGGTCCTGGGAAAGGCCGAAAAGGAAGTAGGACTGGTCTTTGGTGAAATCCCGTCCGCGAAGAAGGCGGTATCGGCCGGAGGGGCCTTTCGGAGGTGAGACTCTCGCGTAGTGACCCGTGGCTATGCCGTCTGCTCCCCGTTTCAGAGCCTCTTCGAGGATGAGGTGGAATTTGACCCGGGGGTTGCACCGGACGCACGGGTTGGGAGTGAGACCTCTTCGGTAGGCCTCAAGAAAGGGCCGGATCACTTCCATCTCGAAAAGATCGCGGCAGTCTATGATCGTCAGGGGGATGCCCAGATGCGATGCCAGTGAGCGAACCGTGTGCTCTCGATCCTCGAGGGTTTCCTCGTCCGACCGTCGCTCCCCCGCTGACCGGGGCAGCAAGCGCATGTGAAGGCCGATGACTTCATGCCCCATTTCCTGAAGCAGGCAGGCGGCCCGAAGGCTG
>CAZEOY010000321.1:0-4951 GCA_964513835.1 uncultured Syntrophobacteraceae bacterium | reverse complement strand
AGCCTCTGGATGCCTGCGGCCTCGCCCAAGAGCGTTTTGGGTATGGCGAATCCTGTCATCAGTGAGATGGGAGGAGAGCTCTGACGCGAATCCACCACCTGTCCGCACTTTGACAGACACTTCCGTTGGAACGTTATGATATTAAATTGACGATATCTGGCAAAAATGATGGAAAGTGCCGAGAGACCTGAACAGGATCGCTTAAGGGTTGGTTTTTCCAAGGGAAAGGGCAAAGCCGGCGGCTGGGACATGGCGCCCTGCGGCTGCCGGGCCATGGCGCAGAAGGACTTCGTCACCGAGGCTGTGAGGCCGTTGGATCTTCTGGTCCGGTCCGATGTTCATGCCTCTCTTGCTTCGGTGAGGAATGTGGACAATGCTCTCGAGTTGAGATCGCAGCAGTGCTCCAGGAGGCTGAAGGCAGATCAGACTTGTGGGGGAGGCTTCCCATAAGAGTAGCCCGCGATCCAACGCTGCTGGAGTCAGGCGCCGAATCCGGACACGCGTCCGATGCAGCCTCATGAGGCTTGATGGCGGCACACTTTTCCCCCTGGCCGATAGTCCGGCTCGGGCGAGAGCTCTTCCGTGCCGGCAAGCTTCAGCACTTCCCTGAAGATCGTTTTGCCGTCATTGCCGCCCACGACCAGCAGGTCTGCGCCCAGGTCCCGTGTGAGCCTTTGAAGCCCTTTCCTGACAGGGCCTTTGATCAGGTATTTTTCCGCGACAACCCCTTCGGTCTTGGCGATTTGAATTGCGTGCTCGACAATTTGCATCCCAAGTTTGACCAGGGATTCCTCTACGAAGATGCAGCACAGAGGATCCTCCATAAAGGAATTCAGAGCAGGGGTGTCGACCACGTGAACATAGACCAGTTCAGCTTCCAACTCCCGGGCGAGCCTGGCGGCGTCCAGTGCTGCCCGCTGGGCTCGCATGGATGCCGTCACACCACAGACGATTCTCTTATAGCTCATGATGGGACCTCCTTTTCGTCGTTGAATCGGAGTTATGCAGGGGGCGTGCCTGTCGTCGAACCAACTGGAGCGAAAAGGGAGCCATGCCAAGCCTTCATGGTTCCCTCGCGACGGCAGGAAAATCACGAGGGCATGAAATGAGAGAGGCTTGGTGGTATACACCTCCGAGTTTTCGGTATTATTTTGATTAAGATGTCCGAGTCAGGCGGGCGCTCGTCTGGTGTGTCTTGAGCAGGATTCGAAAGGATGGAAGATGGCTGAAGCCTTTGCTGTAAAGGACTGTGCGCTGATCGCGCTTGGAACCGGGGAACGGGCTCAGAATCTGCGGGAGTTGAGGGACCGTCTGCTGACGGTCCACTCGGGCTGTATCTACCACCATTTTTGGGGCGGACTCCTCAAGCCCCGCTTTGAAGAGCCCGAGTTCCAGAACGACTTTGCGGCCTGGGTTCACCATGGTCTTCGGGATGCTGCCCTGGCGGAGCGTATGGCTTTGATCGACCCCGGTGAGTTCGGCGAGATCGAGGACCTGAGGCGAGAACTCGTAGAGGTCATCGAAGAAAGCCTTTCGGAAAGCGAGTTTGTTCCCTGGGCCAAGGCGGACCAGCAGTTCTATTTCATCCGTTCACAAATCGTCGTTTTCGATACGGATCTGCGTCCCGAGGATCCGGAATCCCTCCAGTCGCTGATCCCCAAACTCTCGGTGGGGAGTGTTTTCTACCACTTCATCGATGCACGCCGCCGCACGAGCAGTCGGAGGGACGACTTCAGTGAGTGGCTGATCGGTCTTGGGGAATCTTGCCGCCCCCTGGTAGAGGGGCTGGCAAAGATAGACCCTTACTTCAGCTCGCTTTCGGAGCTTCGGACTGAAATCGCTCAGGTCTTTGCCCAGTGCCTGCTTCAGAGGGGGGAATGATGGCGGGGACGCTCAATGAATACGCGGCCATTGTGGGGGAAGATGTCATCGATCACCTGCGTCAGCTGGCCAAAGGGCTTAAGGGCAGCAGAGTGGTCCATGTGAATTCCACCCGTGAGGGTGGCGGTGTAGCGGAGATTCTCCATTGGCTGGTACCCCTGGAAAACGAGCTCGGTCTCGATTGTTCATGGGAGGTGATCAGTGGGGACGACAGCTTCTACCAGTGCACCAAGAACTTCCATAACGCACTTCAGGGCAATCAGGTCTCGATGCCGGAATCCCTGATCCTGAACTACGAGGAGACCAACCGCAGGAATGCCGAGGAGCTCAGAGCCAAGCTCGAGGATGCCGATTTTGTTTTCATCCATGATCCCCAGCCTGCACTTCTCCTCGAGTCCATCCCCAATCGCAAGGGAAAATGGGTGTGGCGCTGTCATGTGGATGTCAGCCACCCTTATCGGCCCGTCTGGAAATACCTGCGAGGTCACGTGAAGGGCTACGATGCAAGCATCTGGTCCCTGGCGGAGTTCACGCAGCCGATGCCCCATCCGCTTTACCTCATCCCGCCGAGCATTGATCCGCTCTCGGACAAGAACAAGGAACTGGAGCCCTGGCAGATCGAGTCGATCCGGCAGGAATACGGCATCGATCCAAATCGCCCCCTGATCGTCCAGATTTCGCGATTCGATCGATTCAAGGACCCCCTGGGGGTGATCCGGGCGTTCAAGCTGGCAAGTGCCTTTGCTCCGTTGCAGTTGGTTCTTGCCGGTGGCGGCGCCAGCGACGATCCCGAAGGGGAGATGGTCCTGGAGGAAGTCCGGGAGGCGGCCAACAACCGCAGGGATATCCACGTGCTCATGCTCCCCCCGGATGCCAACATCACCGTCAATGCCCTGCAGCGAATGGCGGACATAGTCGTTCAGAAATCCATACGAGAGGGGTTTGGGCTGACCGTGACGGAAGGCATGTGGAAGGGAAGGGCGGTTATCGGGGGTGACACCGGCGGCATTCGGCTGCAGGTCATCAATCATCACACGGGGTTTCTGGTCAATACACCCGAAGGGGCGGCCCTGCGCATCCGTTATCTTCTCAAGCATCGCGACATTCTGAAACAAATGGGAAGAAAGGCCAGGCAACTGGTGCTGGAGAACTTTCTCCTGACGCGCCATCTAAGAGAACATCTGACCCTGATGTTGGCGATCACCCACGAGACCATGGAGCGAATCGAACTGTGAGGTGTCGATGGACAAGGAACAGTATCCGACTGCCCGGTTGGGGGCTCATTGCCGTTCGGACGGGAGCTGTCGGTTCACCGTGTGGGCTCCCCAGAGGAAGAGCGTCGACCTGCATCTGTATACGCCTCCCGAGCGATGGGTTCCCATGGAAAAAGACTCGAGGGGTTACTGGGCCATTCAAGTGGGGGGTGCAGGTCCGGGAACGCTTTATTCGTTCAGATTGGATGGGGAACTGGATCGACCCGATCCTGCATCCCGCTTCCAGCCCGAGGGGGTGCACGGCCCTTCGGCCGTCGTCGACGTCGAGTCGTACCGTTGGGAGGACTCGGGCTGGAAAGGCTCGAATCTCGACGATATGCTCTTCTACGAGCTCCACGTCGGGACCTTCACGCCCGAGGGCACTTTCGACGCCATCCTGCCTCGGCTCGATGCCCTGAAAGAGGTCGGGATCAACACCATCGAGATCATGCCGGTGGGCCAGTTCCCGGGAGAGCGCAACTGGGGATACGATGGAGCCTATCTCTATGCCGTTCAGAATTCCTACGGGGGGCCCGAAGGCCTGAAGCGGCTGGTGGATGCATGTCACCAGCGGCAAATGGCCGTGTTCCTCGATGTCGTCTACAATCATCTGGGCCCCGAGGGCAACTACCTCCGGGATTACGGTCCGTACTTCACCGATCGCTATCGCACCCCTTGGGGAGCGGCGGTGAACTTCGACGGCGCCTACAGTGACGAGGTCCGGCGCTTCTTCATCGAAAACGCGCTTTCGTGGCTTGAAGACTACCACATCGACGGTTTGCGGCTGGACGCACTGCATGCCATTCTGGATATGAGCGCGGTGCATTTCCTGCGCGAGCTCTCCGGGAATGTGGAAGCGCTCGGCGAGCGGCTGGGGCGAAAGCTGTGGCTCATCGGGGAGAGCGATCTCAACGACAGTCGGCTCATCGCTCCGCCAGCTCTCGGCGGGTATGGACTGGATGGCGTCTGGTGCGACGACTTCCATCACGCACTGCATACGCTGCTCACCGGTGAAAGGGAAGGCTACCACCAGGACTACGGCAAGCCGGTTCATCTCGTGAAGGCCTTACGGGAAGGGTTCGTCTACTCCGGAGAATACTCGGAGTATCGCAAGCGGCGGCATGGCAATTCTTCCCTGGACAGACCTGCACGCCAGTTCGTCGTCTTTGCCCAGAACCACGACCAGATCGGGAACCGGATGCGAGGAGAGAGGCTGTCGCAGCTCGTCGAGCTCGAGGCGCTCAAGCTTGCGGCAGCAGTCGTGCTCCTTTCCCCTTATGTCCCGCTTCTCTTTATGGGGGAGGAATACGGCGATGCTTCCCCATTCCTTTATTTTGTCAGCCATTCCGATCCGGCGTTGGTGGAGGCGGTGCGGGAGGGGCGTGCAAATGAGTTTGAGAGTTTCGGCTGGAGTGGAGAGGTTCCCGATCCCCAGGCTCCCGAAACGTTCCTGCGATCCAAGTTGAACTGGGACCTGAGGCAGGAGTGGCAGCATAGCAGTCTACTGGATTACCACCAGGAGCTCATCCATCTGCGAAGGTCTTTGCCGGCTCTTAGGGAACTCGACAAAACGCGCCTGCGGGTCGACGGGGGGAGGCATGAAGCGCCCGTCGTGTGGATGGAGCGATGGGATGCGACGGAGCACAACCGAGTTCTGTGTCTGTTCAATTTTGCCAATGTTGATTCCGAGGTTGAAGTGCCGGAGAGGGTCGGCCGTGGCCATTGGGCGAAACAACTGGATTCCTCCGAAGAGGCATGGAAGGGGCCGGGGACGATCTCTCCCACGACACTGCAGCGAGGGGTCAAAGTCCCTCTCA
>CAZEOY010000320.1:0-4964 GCA_964513835.1 uncultured Syntrophobacteraceae bacterium | reverse complement strand
CGGGGAGACTTGTCTGCGATCTTGCCTGATCATTCTGCATTGGCGCATTCCCGCATTCCCAGGCGTGAAGGTTGGACTGGGTGCCGGCTTGCGGCTGGAGACCTGAGCTCATTCCTTCTTCACCTCCTTTCTGCAGCATGTGACTTCATCCGACAGGCTCCTGCGGCAGCATCCTTCGTCAAGAGGAGACTGATCGGCAATCATTTTGAGCCGGTCGGCCAGTCCTTTGATGACGTCCCTTTCCACCGCGTAGTGGGTCCAATAGCCTCGCTTTTCCCCTCGGATCAGGCCCGCTTTCCTCAGAACCTGAAGGTGCTGGGAAACAGCCGCCTCGGAGATGCCAAGCCGATGGGCGAGTGCGCCGACGCACAGGTTCTGGGTCAGAAGAAGATTGACAAGCTTCAGGCGGTTTTCATCCGCCAAAGCTTTCAACTGGCCCAGAATCTCTAGCATCTCCATGTCATTTACCAATATCCAATTAAGAAATTTCTTAATTGGATCCTAGCAGGGTCAAATGTTTCTGTCAAAGGGATCGTTCATCCGCACCTGATGGAGAAATGAGGTCTGGATGCGCACAGAAGCCGTTGTACACCCTGGGCGACTGCGTCTGAATGGAGTTCTGGTTCCTGTTGTACGCCCTTGAAACCTGTCCTTATGCCCCATTCAACTTGTCTATTGTCAGAAGGGGTCCTATGTATAAAGAATGTCCGGGCAGACTGGAAGCGGTCGCACCCGTTCACTCCCGGTTTGTTGGAATTCAACAGGCATTGATGCGCTCTTTTTGTGGAGGATGAAACAATGGGAAAGGCTGATGCTGTTATGGCCGATGCCAGGGGCTTTATGAAGAGCCGTGTGATCCTGACGGCAACGGAATTGGACCTTTTCACGAGCCTCGATGAGAGGCCGACCACTGCCGAGGCGCTGGCAAAAGGACAGGGGCTGGATGTCCGGGCTACGACCCGTCTGCTGGACTGCCTGGTCACCCTGGATCTTCTGAGAAGAGACAATGAAGTCTACCGACCGACGGAAAGCGGGGCGTACTACTCATCCCGACATTCCGAATCGGTTCGGCCCATGGTGATGCATCTGAACCGCCTCTGGCGCACCTGGAGCGACCTCACGGGTCTGGTGAAGGCCGGCGGGCATCACCAGCGGGAGCCGGGCATCCACATGGATGACGAGGACTGGGAGGCGTTCATAGGGGCCATGCACGTGGTGGGCCGGGAGCTCTCCAGTACGATCGCTGCCGAGTACGATTTGAGCCGATTCAAACGCTTGCTGGACATAGGCGGAGCATCGGGTACCTACACCATCGCATTCCTGAGTCAGAATCCATCCATGACGGCGGTCATTTTCGACTTCGACAACGTTCTGGCCCTGGCCCGGAAGAGGATTGCCGAGGAAGGAATGGAGGCCCGGGTGGAGCTGGTGGCGGGAGATTTTTACCACGACGAACTCCCAACCGGGTGTGACCTGGCACTCCTGTCGGCCATCATTCATCAGAACAGCCCCGAAGAGAATCTGAGTCTCTACGAAAAAACGTTCAGAGCTCTAGAGCCTCGCGGAACGGTGCTCATCCGGGATCACATCATGGATGAATCCCGGACGGAACCTCCGGCCGGGGCCATGTTTGCGGTCAACATGCTCGTGAACACCCGTGGCGGCGATACCTACACCTTCAGCGAGGTCCGGGAGGGTCTCCAGAAAGCCGGATTTGTGGAGGTGAAGCAGGTGAGGTACGGAGTAGGCATGGATTGTCTGGTGGAGGGACGCAAACCTGCGTGAGGATCTGCGCATTCGATGCGAACGCACACAAGATCCGGAGGGATCTTATCCCTCGCCAGCACCCGGGGGGCGTCTGCAGGCGCCGGCGCCTGCGTTCAGACCTCCGCCCGCCCCCCGGTCTTCGTCACCGACTTCATCCGGCTGGTTCCTCGTCCTCGTTTTCGGCTTCTGCAGCCAAATACCCCTCAGCCATGGATATGGCTTCATGGGCTGCATCGACGATGTCTTCGTCCAGGGAATCCAGGAGGTGTGCGAGGGTCTTTCCAGCGTCTCGAGGGCGAATGGCAGCCACGGCGTCGATGGCGGCCAGCAGCAGGGTCTTGTCTGTTTCCTTTAAGACAACGAGTCCCGCAATGTGGGGCCATGCCTCGTCCAGCTCCCAGTTTCCCGCCGCAATGACGGCTTCGTATTCCAGGTCTTCATTGCCGCTTTGAAGCGCTTCAAGGATCTCATCTTTGAACCCGGGGAGAAAACCCATGCAAAAGACCGATGTGAGCTTCCAATGGTCGTCACCGCGCAAGAAAGCATGGCGGATGGCATCCGAGTGCCAGTCCTGGGGCGCGTGAACGGAAGCTTCAAGGGCAGCTTGACGGACCGACTCCGGGATTTCCCTGTCCTCGAAAAGCTTACGGAGAGCCTCCAGGATTCGGTTGAAGGCCTTTTCCGAGATCGCCACATCTTCGGAGTCTTCGAAGCCCTCGATGTCAGCGTATTCGAGACCCGGTCCCAGCGAATGCAAGGCCCTCAGGCGGAGGATCTCGGGTTCCGAAGGGCTGTGTGCAATGGCGAGCAAAACCTCGGCCAGCTCATCATTGATGACCGAAATCTCTCCGGCCAGCTCCGCGGCGACCAAACGCGCGGTATCATCAGCCTTCGTGTCGCGGACAATCCCCAGGAGCTGACCGGCCGTATCCTCAGGCCATTCCCAGGGGGGCAGCTCCGCCAGTGCTTTCAAATCCATCGGGTTCTCCTCTTTATGGATGACTTCTCGTTAAAGACAGACGGATACAACGGCCCCTCTATAACACATCCGTGAAGGGAGGTTTCCAACCTTTTGGGCAGTCCGTGAAAGAAGATGAGCGCCAGGGAGATTCCCTCGACGCTCTCTTGGGTACGTTCTGTGAAAAGTCTCGTAAACGACCTGCCGACGCTGACACCTCAGCCCCAAGCTCCGGACATTACATCCGGGGAGCTTCAGCTAACGCATTTCATCAAAATCGTCATCATCACGGTCGTCCACATCAGGTTCTTCAGGGTCATCCTCGTCTGCGAGCTCATCGGCGCCGCCCCCGGACACGGCAAACCAGTTGCCGCTGGCCCCAACCACAAAGGCGACGGGGGCAAAACACGGTTTTGGAAGTATCAGCATTTCGTCAATGTCCGCATCGCCTTCAAGTCCTGTCGAGACTTCGGCTGTGTGCACATTGACTTCAGCACCGAATCCGTCGATGCAGCTCACCACGCCCCTGAAGGTCGCCGAAGGATTCTCGCCGCTGGTTGCCAGCACAAGGCCTCGGACCGTGATCTGAAGCCTCCCGTCCTCGCCGACGCTGCCCTTGGCAACGTCAACCACCCACGGAGAGCCTCCACCGTTGATGCCCCGAATCATAAATTCATCTTCGGGCACACCGGCCATGGTGTCGAATTCCAAAATATCTGCGGCTGAAGCGATCGCCCCGGTCCACAAGAACGGGATGGCCGCGAAGAGCATCCCGATCAGCAACTTTCTTGTCATTCGCATTGCTCACTCCTTGACCGTCAAGATGACCACACATGTCACCGGGCATCTTTCGGTTTTTCATTGGATGCATCCCACGCAGATACGCATGGCGTACCTGTGATGGGAAAACCTGCTATTCCTTCTTCCTTTTTAAGTATTGAGCGGAGCTCATTCAATGGCGGGAAGCGGCCAATAAACGTATGAACAGATTTGGCTAGGAGCCATGATCATATTCGGCCATGATGGGATCCCAGAACGCAGTGCGTAGCTGTAGGAGAACACTCTCCAACGGTCGGTCGGCATCCAGAATCACGAAGCGGGCCGGATCCCGTCTGGCCAGCTCCAGATAGCCCTGCCGGACCCGTGCATGGAAGGCTCGCTTCTCGCTTTCGATGCGGTCCGGACTGCTGTTTTTGACCTGAAGGCGTTCTGCTGCAGTGTCCAGGCTGCAGTCGAGCAGGATGGTGTGGTGGGGTGTGAGTCCCTGGGTAGCCCAGTTCTGCAGGCTGCGAAGCATCTCGATATCCAGGTCTCGGCCGTAGCCCTGGTAGGCCAGGGTGGCGTCGCTGAATCGGTCGGCCAGGACCCAGCGGCCATCCTTCAGGGCCGGTCGAATCACTTGGTGGACCAGCTGGGCGCGGCTTGCCGAAAAAAGAAAAGCCTCCGCCTGTTGGCTCATGCCCAGGTTCGATGGATCCAGGAGCAGCTGACGGATCGACTCCCCCAGAGGCGTTCCGCCCGGCTCCCGTGTGGTGACATGGGACACGCCGGCAGCGTGCAGCCACTGGCTCAAGTGCTGCAAAAGAGTACTTTTGCCGCACCCGTCGATTCCCTCAAAGCTGATGAACCTGCCCGAAGATTCTCTTGCTGTATACATTCACAAGACTCAGGTACGGGGTCAGCGGAGGTTGCCCACCCGGTGTGCCCTGGCCTCAGCGTTGCCCGGGGCACCGAAGGGCTTTCGGCATGTGATGGTCGGTGCCGCCAGAGAGTCACACGTGCCCGGCCAGGTTTTGGTTGTCCGCCTCCGTCTTGGTGTCTTCATTGTAGTGCTGATCCTGTCGATTGAAATTGACTTTGTTTTTGGCAACGTAAAAGGACTTGAGCTGATCGAAGCTCATCCGGAAGAGAGTGCAGGCCTCGTCAAAACAGCTCCAGAGGTGCAAGACGGCCTCTCTGGCTTTGTCTTCCTTAAATCCACCGCCCTTGGCCCACCACTTCCACTTCACGCTGCTCTGTAGCTCATCCAGGGCCAGGAAGCACCGGACGACGCAGTCCGAAAATGTCACACCGCTTGTAGAACTGTGTGCAAAGGCAACATCCGAGGGTTGAACGTCCACGAGGTGCGAGAGGCTCACCAGGAAATGGAGCATGTCCACAATCTCGACCCTGCCATTGTGGCTGTCGAACCCGTTTTCTTCGACCTCTCTCACCAGTTCGGCCAGCTCGGCGGACAGGG
>CAZEOY010000319.1:565-4968 GCA_964513835.1 uncultured Syntrophobacteraceae bacterium | reverse complement strand
ACAAGATGATGCGGCGCGATCGGAAGAAGGCCCTGAAGGTGAGAGTGCTGGGGGAGCTTGCGGAATCCTTTCCCGACCGCGGTAAAGAGATCGAGAAGGCGCTCGAGGAAATCGAGAAATCGACAGTCCGTCGTATGATGATGGAAGAGAAGAAGCGTATCGACGGGCGGCGATTCGACGAGGTCCGCCCCATATCCATCGAAGTCGGCCTGCTGCCCCGGACGCATGGCTCGGCCATGTTCCGCCGCGGTGAAACCCAGGTGCTTGCCGTCGTGACACTTGGCTCTTCGTCCGATGAGCAGAAAATCGAGGCGCTTGCCGGCGAGACCTTCAAGTCTTTCATGCTCCACTACAATTTTCCACCCTACAGCGTTGGCGAGGTGAAGCCCCTTCGCGGCCCCGGGAGACGGGAGATCGGGCACGGGGCTCTGGCTGAACGTGCCATCAAGATGGTACTGCCGGATGACGGCTCTTTCCCGTACACAATCCGGGTTGTATCGGAAGTTCTGGAGTCCAACGGGTCCAGCTCCATGGCCACGGTGTGCGGTTCCTCCCTCGCTCTCATGGATGCGGGAGTGCCCCTGAAGGATGCGGTGGCGGGAATCGCCATGGGTCTGGTCAAGGAGGGTGACGAGATCATCATCCTTTCGGATATCCTGGGCGACGAAGACCATCTGGGAGATATGGATTTCAAAGTCACGGGAAATGAGAAGGGAATCACGGCCCTGCAGATGGACATCAAGATCTCCGGAATCACGCGGGAGGTGCTCACCCGGGCACTGGATCAGGCGCGTGCCGGTCGGGTCCACATCCTGGAGAAGATGCGCGATGTCCTGCCCGCCCCCCGCCCGGAACTCTCCCCCTATGCGCCGAGGGTGATCAGCATCCAGATCAACCCGGACAAGATTCGCGACGTGATTGGACCGGGAGGCAAGGTCATTCGGTCCATTGTGGCGGAAACCGGAGCCAAGATCGACATCGATGACAGCGGGCGCGTCGTGGTGATGAGCCCGGACAAGGAGGCCTGCGACCGGGCTATCGATCGGATCCGAAAGCTGACGGAAGAGCCCGAAGTGGGGCAGCTTTACATGTCCCGGATAGTCCGTGTCACGGACTTCGGGGCTTTCGCCGAGATTTTGCCCAATGTGGAAGGGCTGATTCATATTTCACAGCTCGAGCATCACAGGGTCAAAAAAGTGACCGATGTCGTCAACGAGGGCGACCAGGTTCTGGTCAAGGTGATCGAGATCGACAAAGACGGCCGCATCCGACTCAGCCGCAAAGCTGCGCTGGAAAAACCGAGTGAGACTTAGAAGCTCCTGGCTTTCTTGAAGATATCCGCAGGGCGCGCACAATCCGTCAAAAGGGGGAAGATTGTACGAGAAAACGGTTCTCAGCAACGGGATTCGGGTTGTCACCGAGAAGATCCCCTATGTTCATTCCGTATCCACCGGCATATGGATCAATGCGGGTTCCCGAGACGAACAGGAGGATGAGCGGGGGATCACCCATTTCATCGAGCATATGCTGTTCAAGGGGACCAGCAAACGCAGCGCCTTGGATATCGCCAAGGAGTTGGATGCAGTTGGAGGATTTGCCAACGCCTTCACCTCCAAAGAAAATGTGTGCTTCCATGCCAAGGTCCTGGACCGTCATCTTCCCCTGGTCGTGGATGTCCTGACGGATCTGGTGCTGAACTCGGTTTTCGATGAACGCGAGATCGAACGGGAACAGCAGGTCATTCTTCAGGAAATCCGGATGATTGAGGATACCCCTGACGAGTACGTCCACATCCTTTTTCAGGAGATGTACTGGAAAGGGAACCCTCTGGGGCTGCCCATCTATGGCAGTGTTGAGTCCATCCAGAACATCAATCGGGAGCGGATTGTTGGTTATCTGTCCAAAGCTTTCGACCCCAATCGCATCGTGATCACAGCGGCGGGAAACCTGGAGCACCTGGAATTCGTGGATCTCATTGCGCCGTCCATGGAGAGGCTGGACCACCCGCAATCCCTGTTGAAGCGTAAAACGCCTCCAGACCAGCCGCAGGTGCAGGTCATTGCCAAGGATCTGGAGCAGGTTCACCTGTGCCTCGGCATGCCGGGTACGGCCCAGGCGGATGAGAGGCGGTTTGCCTGCTACCTCCTGAATGCCATCCTGGGCGGCAGCATGAGCAGCAGGCTGTTTCAGGAAATCCGGGAGAAGAGAGGATTGGCTTACTCGGTCTACTCCTTTGCCAACAGCCATGAAGATACGGGCCTGTTGGGCGTTTACGCGGGGATCAGCACTGACAACACGACGGAGACTCTCAAGGTCATCCGGGAACAGCTGAGTCTGCTGGCCCAGGATTCCATTCTGGAGGGCGAGCTCATCGCCGCCAAGGAACAGCTCAAAGGCAGTATGTACCTCAATGCCGAGAGCACCGACTCACGTATGAACCGATTGGCAAAAAACGAAATGCTCTTTGGGCGTTACATTCCTTTCGAGGAGAGTGAGGAGAAGATTGACGCCGTTACGTCCGAGGAGATTCGGGATTGGTTCCGGACGGCTTTCAAGCCGGACCATCTGGCGCTGGTCCTTCTGGGACCTGCCAGCTCAACTGCAGAAGAGCTGGGAGAGATCCTTTGTGGTGATGTGGGCGATGGGCTGTTAGCATAGATGCATCCTGCGATCGCAGTTCATGATCCGGGTCTCCGACGGGGGCGTCTTCGAGGAACATGTCAAGGTATCGGGCCGAAGCTTTCATGCTGAAGGCCAATGACTGACAGCTGAGTTCTTGGCTTAGACCTGAAACGGCTGAGGGTGGGAGTATGTCACTGTTCTTCCAGGTACTGGCCAGCGGCTCCAAAGGAAATGCGACCCTGATCTGCAGCGAGCGGACCCGCATCCTGGTGGACGCCGGATTGAGTGCTAAAGAGCTCTCCAGGCGGCTCGATCAAACCCCTGTCAAGCCGAACCATCTGGACGGCCTCATCCTGAGCCATGAACATCAGGACCATGTCCGGGGTTGCGGAACCCTCAGTCGTCGTTACGGTTTGCCGGTTTTCCTCAGCCGCGGCACCTTGGAGAATCTGCCCTCCCAGGTCGGCACCCTTCCTCATCGGCAGATTTTCCAGTCGGGAAACGGCTTCACCATCGGTGACCTGTTGATTCATCCGTTTTCCATTTCCCACGATGCCCGGGAGCCGGCGGGTTTTGTCGTCGAACATAATGGGTGCCGCCTGGGCATCTGCACGGATCTGGGTGTTGCCACCGAGCTTGTCAAGACGCGTCTGGCGGGGTGTCATGGCCTGGTCCTCGAAGCGAACCACGACATGCAGTTGCTCGTCGAAGGCCCCTACCCCTGGGAACTCAAACAGCGCATCCGAAGCCGCCAAGGGCACCTCTCCAACGAGGACTCCTTCGCTCTCCTCGAAATCCTTCATCACGTCAACCTGCGGGCGGTGGTCTTTGCCCATCTCAGCGAAGTGAACAACAACCCGCAGCTTGTGGCCGACAGCATTCGCGGTCTCCAGGACAGAGACCAGTGGTGCGACGTGAGATTCCAGATCGGCCTTCAGCACACCGTCGCCTGCGGCATCGAGCTCACCATGTGATCCTCACCACCCTCGAGTCTCCCCGCGAACTTTGCCTCCGTGCTGACCTGGAATTCCTAGAGCGGAGATACAACGAATCGCCCTGTCCTTTGATTCTGCAATCATACCCCTTGCAGTTGACGCAGAAGGTGTGGTGCGAATGGGCAATACACGCGTCAGCCTGGATAATCTGGTTGCCGCTTTCTGTGAGGATGCGGAAAACTTGAATTCTCCCAGGACTCCTGCGGAGATTCAACTCAAGCAGCATTGGCTACTGGGAAACATCGGACGATGAGGCCGGGCAACCCGCGGCAACCTCTCGCGCTACATACTGCCGGCAGCGGCTGTCAATGGTCAGAGCTGCAGACGCCACGGCGAGAACCAGCCACGCCATCGTCAACAGGAAGCCCGAACGATAAGCGTCCAGATCGTAAACACGAACGCCGTTCTCCAGGGCGCCATTCCAGTGCAGGTCCAGAACCAGGCCGATGGCCGGCTGCAGGAGCATGGGGCCTGACATGGCTCCCATGTTGCACACTCCCGAAACCGTGCCTGCCAGCTCGGCGGGGACGGTTTCCTTGGCGAATGCAAAACCAATGATGACCGCTCCAGAGGCCATCCCTGCCAGAGTCCCGAGAATCACGAAAGCCCAGAGAGGCAAAGAGGGAAGGTAGATAGCGCCACACCAGCCCATGGCTGCCATACTGATAGCCGTCACGTAGACGGTCTTTCGTCGTCCGCATCTTTCAGAAATGCCCCCAATGAGAGGCCCGGCGAACGCCCAGGCCAGCATGATGGTGGATGTCACTACCGCGCTTTCCGATGGAT
>CAZEOY010000319.1:0-555 GCA_964513835.1 uncultured Syntrophobacteraceae bacterium | reverse complement strand
AGTCCATATCGGACTGCCAGGTAGGGCACGCCCCACAGGCCGCAGAACGCCAGCACTCCACCCACCTGAGCGCCCTGAGCTATGGCCAGGAGCAGTGTATTGCGATATCCGATCACCTGGGCGAGGCCGCCCACAAGCCGTCCCGGTCTCTGACCTTCTGAAGCCGCGGGGGCGAAGGAGGCGTAGCCTCTCTCCGAGGGATCATCTCGAACAACCAGCCAGATGGCGACCGCCATGCCAACTGAGAAGAGGCTCATGACCAGCATGACATGGCGCCAGCCCATCCACTCGACGAGCAGCCGCAATGGAAGGCCGGCGGAAACAGCGCCTGCCACGCCACAAAGCAGAGCCACCCCCGTGACAAGAGAAAAACGCTCGGGCGGGAACCAATGGATGGCAAGTTTCATGAGCGCAATCCAGGCCACTGCCACCGATCCGCCGATGAGAAGTCTCCCCAAATTGGCAAGAGCCAGGTGTTGGGCCATCGAAAAACAGAGCGCCCCGATCCCCGCCACCAGAGCACCCGCAGCCAGGAGTCTTCGAGATCCGAGATGG
>CAZEOY010000318.1:4731-4969 GCA_964513835.1 uncultured Syntrophobacteraceae bacterium | reverse complement strand
TCCCTCGGCAAGCTCTCGGCCGGGGTCGCACACGAAATCAACAACCCGCTGACGGGGATCCTCAATTTGAGCCAGCTCCTGATGGATGAGTTTCCCGAGGAGAGCGATGCTCATCAGGACTTGAAACTCATCGTGCGGGAGACCATCCGCTGTCGGAGCATCGTCCGGGGGCTTCTGGACTTCGCGCGTCAGACGACACCCGAAAAGGCCTCTATTGAGATCAACAGGGTCATCCAGG
>CAZEOY010000318.1:0-4721 GCA_964513835.1 uncultured Syntrophobacteraceae bacterium | reverse complement strand
CTGCAGATCGTCACCACCCAGGAGTCATTTCAGAACATACGGGTCGAAACCCAGTATGACCCGGAGATTCCTACCATCATGGCGGACCTCGATCAGCTGAAACAGGTCTTTTTCAATGTCATCGTCAATGCGTCAGAAGCCATGGGCGGAAACGGAAAGCTCAAGATCTTGACCCGGTGGGAACGGGATCGATCCCAGATAGCCGTGCACTGCATCGACAACGGTCCGGGCATTTCCGAAAGGAATCTGAACCGGCTCTTCGACCCATTCTTCACGACCAAGGAAATGGGGACCGGCCTCGGGTTGGCTATATCCTACGGAATCCTCAAGGCACATCGGGGGAATATCGAGGTCAGGAGCAAGCTGGGTGAAGGGTGCGAGATGATCATCACGCTGCCAGCTGAGTCCCCGGAGGTCTTGGAGACCTCATAACCGATGCGGGGGCTCGTGTGATCTTTGCAGTCAACCTAAAACACGAAGAACAGGTCCTCCTCCATTTCCACGAGCAGGCGCTTGAGCATGAGCACGATATCCCTGGTTTCGCCGACCCGGGTGATATAATACCTTTCGAGGGTGCACTTGACTTCGAACCCCAATTGGCGGAACGCCCTGACCGCCAATTGGTTTTCCATGGGAACTTCGGCCTTGAGGAAATGAAGCCCCAGGCGATTGGCGACCTCAATGAGCTCTTTGATCAGCGCCGAGCCCAGACCAAGCTGGCGGTAGGCTTTCCCGACGACAATCCTGATTTCAGCGATATGGCGGTAGACTCCCTCCAGAAAATGAAGCGATGCCACGGCGATGACCCGCTTGGCTTTCTCATCCATGGCCAGCAAAGGGAAGACCTTTCGATAGTCCAGGTTCTGAATCCAGCGGTCCACGATCTCGGGGTTTCTGATGTCGTGCCGCAGGCTCGCCGCCTCTTTCTCGGGGATGCTGAAGAAGAATTCCCGCAAGAGCTCACCATCCGAAGGACTGAGAGGCTTGAAATGCACCATTTCACCATTGACGAGGACACTAGACCTGGGCTCGTAAGCTTCAACCCCTTGATCCGTTTTCATGGACAGCACCTCAATTCACCCGTATCGATGGATCCAACAAACGATCCTGCAGCAGGGACGGTTAACCCAGAAACGGGAGTGTCAACTCATCTGTCTGTTGCCTGCAGACAAAACGGCGAATCTTCAATCAACGCAAATCCTTGATATCCTGGCTAGTTGCTCCAGGTTTCAAATTGTACAGGTTTGTTGATGCAAACACAAGGGACTTGGCTCTGTGAGCCGATCTGGGACCGAAAAAGAACTGCGGAATATTTCATCAAGGAGATTCAAGATGTTTGAAGGAAAGACCATTGGCTTCATTGGAGGTGGAAACATGGGCGAAGCACTGATTCGTGGGCTCGTCGCCGCCTCCGTCCTCCGTCCCGACCAAATCTGCGTCTATGACGTTTTGGCCCCCCGCCTGCATTATCTGGAGACCAGCTATTCCGTTCGCGCGACCTCGAGCATTGCCGAAATCGCGGACCAGTGCAAGATTCTCATCCTGGCTGTAAAGCCGCAAGTGATGCCGAAAGTCCTTGAAGAGCTCCGACCACGCCTGGGTCACCGCCCCCTGATCATCTCCATTGCCGCCGGGATCAGCCTGGAAACACTCTGCCTCTCCTTGCCGTCCGATTTGCCTGTTGTCCGTGTCATGCCCAACACGCCCGCTCTGGTGCTCCAGGGCGTATCCGCTCTCTCCCGGGGGCCCGGCGTAACATCCGGGCAGATGGACGAGGCCATGACGCTCTTCAGGGCAGTGGGCAGCGCCCTTGAGGTGGAGGAGAAGTGGATGGATGCCGTCACGGGGTTAAGTGGGAGCGGTCCGGCTTACTTTCTGCTCCTCATCGAGGGCATGATCGATGCCGGCGTGCTGATGGGATTGCCTCGCCCCATCGCCCGGGAACTGGTGGTCCAGACTGCTCTGGGCAGCGCCAGGATGGTGCTTGAAACCGGAAAGCATCCTGCTGAGCTGAAGGATATGATCACGTCTCCCGGGGGGACGACTATCCGGGGACTCGGGATTCTGGAGGAGGCCGGCGTGCGCGGCAGCTTGATGCGGGCAGTCGAGGCAGCGACATTGAGATCGCAGGAACTGGGGAAGCGCTGATCGGTTGAAGCTTTCGAATCTTGCTGGAGAGCCGGCGGCCAGGAATCACGAGCTACCGATATGAATGATTTCCCCGGCAGGCCCCCAGGGTTGAGTCTTCCTGCCGCCCGATGTCTCGTAGCATTCAACCAGGTCCCCGATCTGAGCCTGGTTGAAATCATCGAGTTTGACACCCACCTGCTGGCCGGGTCTGGCTTCCTTCACTTCATCTTTCTCGATGTGCATGGAAGCAATCTTCCCGGAATAGATGGGCCCCATGGCCGAAATGACTCGGAAGTTGCATCCGAGGGAGATGACTCCGTCCGTCACCTGGCAGCCGAGGATGCTGCCTTTGTGCGAGCTCTTGAAGAGAGCGATAACCTTCCCCTTCCCCGAAATCTTCTCTTCGGGCGCCGAAGGCGCGAAGCTCTCTGCCATTCTCTTGATATCGTCCACCAGCCTGTAGATGACGTCGTAAAGGCGCACTTCGACCCCATGATCTTTGACCCACTGATCCAGTTTGGGCATCACCCCCACGTTGAACCCCAGGACAAGATGACCTCCCGTCAATGCCATGACCAGGTCCGACTTGCTGACCGCGCCGACGCCCGAGTGGATAATCTGGATGGCGACATTTGGGACCGTGAGCTTTCCGAGAATGGATTCCACCGCTTCGACGCTGCCGATGGAATCACATTTCAAAACAATCTCGAGCTTTCTGTCCGCCGTCCCCATCCTGTCTTTCAATGCATCTAGAATATTTTTGGACCTCTCCACCAGCCGTTGATGGGATTTGTGTGATTCTTTTGCATGAGCCATATTCTCCGCCTCCATGATGAGGATCCTGAACAACCTGTTTCTGATTGAAACCGTTCCATAAAATATTAATACATCTCTCCAGAGAATCGAGGGAGGTTCACCCGGAAGATGAGTGCGAAGATCGCCCTTGCCCCGTTTCTCCTCCAATGTCCCTTCGTCCGTACGCTGGGCATACGGCCCTGCATCGACGACTATGACCCTGCGGAACGAGAGCTCATCCGGGACGCAAGGCGGATCTTCTTTCCCACCCCCAGATTCCTGGGCATTTTCGAATCCGCCTCCATTCCCACCTTCCCGTCCCCTCAGAGCTATCGATATCCCCGGTCACGCGTCCTTCAGGCTCTCTTGTTCCAGATCCTGGAATGGCCTTCTGCCAGAACCCGTCTTTATTTCGGAAAGCGTCAGAAGGAAAGGATACTCAAAGACTACCGAATGCCTTTCGATGCACTGGCACCCGATCCGAGATCGGGCGGAGCCCTCCGGATCGAATCGCTTTCTGATCTTGAATCGGTTGTGGACAGCCTCAATCCGCTGCTCATCCGGGAAGTGATCCCCTGGGAGAAGCGAATCCGCCTGACAGCCGTCCAACATGAATGTCTGGCGGCTCATCAAATGACAGCGGAAAACGCCAGCAGCGAACCTTGGAAACCCATCCCCTTTTCTATTGCGGGATTGGCTCCGCTTCGGGCCATAAACCGGAGGCTGACCGAACTCACCCAACTGGACGACATCGCCATTGAGTGGGGCTTCTTCGAGGGCCAATGGCACATCATTGAAATCACCTCTCCCCCTTTGCACATTCGGACCTGCGACCATATCATAAACAGACATCGGTACATCTGTGAACTCATCGGTCAAGGGGTTCTGTGATGAGAATGCGCTTGCACCCAGATTATCCATTCAACATGCCGTCGAAATGGACAGGAGCTCGAAATGATCCATTCGCGATCCTTGAAGCTGTTTTTGACCCACGGGTTCATCACGCTGGTTCTGCTGGCGGGCCGCTCCCCCAGCTACGCCTCGACGTTTTTGGCATCCGCACCCTCAATCCCCGCCCCACTGGATGCATCCGTCGACCGGGTGCTCGCCTCCAAACCTGGAGACCTCTTTGTGGTTTTGAACAACGGCCTGACGGTTCTCATGCGACACAAGGCCGAAAAAGACGTCGTTTCGGCCCAGGTCTATGTGCGGGCCGGCTCCATTTATGAAGGACAGCACCTCACGGCCGGCCTCTCTCACTACCTCGAACACGTCGTATCCGGAGGATCGACCCGATCCTTCAGCGAAAGCGAGGCCAAAGAGCGGCTGCAGAAGATGGGCGGCGCCAGCAATGCCTACACATCTCACGACAGGACCGTTTACTATATCAACACGTCGGCCCGACATTGGAAGGACGCCCTCGATCTGCTGATCTCCTACGTCAGTGAGTGCTCTTTGAATCCTCAGGAAGTCGACCGTGAGAAAGCCGTCATCCAGCAGGAGATCAAGATGGGGGAAAACAATGTCGACCGGGAGCTGTGGAATCTTTTCATGAAGACGGCATATCTCAAACATCCAGTTAGAAACCCGGTCATCGGGTACGAACAGGTGTTTGTTGAGAGAAGTCATGAAGATCTTATGCACTATTACAGCGAGCGTTACCGGCCCGACCAGATGATCGTGTCCGTTGTGGGAAATATCGAACCCTGGGAAGTTCTCTCCTTCATCGCCCAAAAAACGAGGGATCTTGCGAGGAAATCGGCAGGCCCCCTTGTACTCCCGACGGAGCCCGCCCA
>CAZEOY010000317.1:2349-4974 GCA_964513835.1 uncultured Syntrophobacteraceae bacterium | reverse complement strand
TTCACTGGACCCCGGCTTTCGCCGGGGTGACGGTATCGGAGGGTTTTGAGATAGTTACTTATTAGACACCCTTTAAAAATTGAAAAGAGCCACGCCTGCTGGGTGGGGCTTCAAGTCGGAACCTGCCACCCGAAACTCGAGGCTTCGTGTGGCAGGGAACAGAATGAACCATGGGGTCTCAGGTTTCGGAAACAAAATGATGCCCTTCCCTTCCAAAGTGACTTCTCCCTTTCCTTCTCGGTTCCTCCCGGGGATTGGCGTGGATTTTGTTCTAATGGCTTTCCTTGAGCTCCGAGGGAAGAGCGAAAACAAAGAGCCCCGATTTCGGCTTCGAGTTGAGTCCGAGGCTGGGAGACGTGGAGCCTGGTGGGTTATGAGTGGGCTGAGGACCTCCTGGAGAAGCAACCCGAAACGGAGACCCGATGGACAAAATGAAGCTCATGCTGGCTATTCCCGTCCTGCGATCGCGCGTGGCCCCGGTTTTCAACTGGTGCTCGAGAATCCGCCTCTTTTCGGGCGATGGCCTGGGTGGCATGCACCTCCGCGAGGAAATTGAGCTCGGGCCCCTCACGGCCTTCAGTCGACTGGATATTCTGCGAAAGCGGGGCGTGAAGACTCTGATCTGTGGGGCTCTGAGCCCGGATCTTCTCGCGTATGGAGAGCAGATCGGACTGAAGATCATCCCTGGCGTAGCCGGTGAGATCGACGAAGTCCTGAAGGCGTTTGGGGCACGGGAGCTGGACCAGCCGCGCTTCTGGATGCCGGGCTGCATGGGACCTCGCCGTTATCGTGGCCGACGCACTTCGGTCGATTCTCCCTGTGAGGAGTCCTGCGCATCGGGGGAGAGAGCCAATCTCTCCGAACCCCGAAAGCCTCACAGGGATCTTCCTGCAGCCCGCCGAAATAAGAGGTCAGGAGGCGGCCCCGGCGGTGTGTGCATCTGCCCCCAATGCGGGAAGACCCTTCCGCATCAGCGCGGCATCCCCTGCGCCCAGCTCCTGTGCCCATCGTGCCACCACACCTTGATTCGGAAATGAGTGTCCTGCCGGGAATATTTTGCATCCCTCAGAGCACTCCAATAGGAACATCTTGTTCCCACTCCGGTTGCCCCGTTTCCCCCCAACCCGTTCCTCCTGGCCATGATGGGCACCTGCGAGAGAGAATGAGAGTCAACGCCGCCGGGTTGATGTTCAACTCGAAACACAAAACTCGAAACTCGCCCCCCCCGCAAAAGGATGGCACGCTCCTTGCCCTTTGGCCATCCTGCGACAATTGAGCGAGGCATCATTTTATTTTCAACCTGAGAGGAGAGTTTCACCATGGGGTCCTGCCAAAGCGGTTCGTGCAGTCATGGTCCTGAGTCGGCGGATGACATCCGGCTCCGCGATCAGCTCAAGAAGATTCAGAATAAGTTGTTGGTCATGAGCGGCAAGGGAGGTGTGGGGAAAAGCAGTGTGGCGACCTATCTCGCATACGGTCTTGCAAGGCTTGGTCACCGGGTCGGCCTCCTGGACGTGGATCTCCACGGCCCCAGCATTCCGCGAATGCTTGGCGTGAGCGGCATTTTCCACATCAGCGAAGACAAGCGCATGGTGCCCCACGCTGTGAACGACCGTTTGCAGGTGGTCTCCATCGAGTGCCTCCTTGAAGATCGTGATTCGGCGGTCATCTGGCGAGGACCGGTAAAGCACGGCGTGATCAAGCAGTTCATCGCGGATGTGGATTGGGGAGAGCTCGACTACCTCATCATCGACTCGCCTCCGGGTACGGGGGATGAGCCCATCAGCATCGCCCAGACGATTCCCGACGCCCATGCCGTCATCGTCACCACGCCGCAGGAGATTTCGCTGGCGGACGTCAGGAAGTCCATCAACTTCTGCCGTCACGTGCACATGCCGATTCTGGGGCTCGTGGAGAACATGAGCGGTTTTATCTGTCCCCACTGCAACCAGGAAACGCCGATCCTGGGCAAGGGCGGGGGCGCCAGGACTGCCGAGGCCATGAACGTGCATCTTCTCGGGAGCCTGCCTTTCGAGCCGCGCGTGGTTCAAGCGGGGGATACTGGTCGGACCCTGTTCGAGAACCCCAACGGAAGCCCATTCATGAAGGCTCTGGAGGGGCTGATCACGCAGGTCATGGAGCGCTGCGCCACCTTCCCCTCCAAAGCTGTGCAGGAGCAGCAGCGGGTAGCCTCGCCCGACGGCGATCACACCTTCAAGGTGGCGGTTCCCCTTGCCGACGGCCGCCTCACCAACCATTTCGGTCATTGCGAGCAGTT
Organism: uncultured Syntrophobacteraceae bacterium; assembly: GCA_964513835.1. GTDB lineage: Bacteria > Desulfobacterota > Syntrophobacteria > Syntrophobacterales > Syntrophobacteraceae > JALOOX01. The sequence goes on along the minus strand of CAZEOY010000317.1, from coordinate 2,696 downwards.
TGCCATCGTGAATGTCCAGAATGGGAACATCAGCGGCAAAGAAATCATCAATCCGCCGCCTCATGAGCCAGGCCTGCTCCCCCGCTGGCTGGGCGAGATGGGGGTGAATCTCATCCTGGCAGGCGGCATGGGGCAGAGGGCCCTTCAGCTCTTTTCCGAGAGAAACATTCACGTGGTGACGGGAGCCCCCAACCTCGAGCCGGAGGAACTGATCCGACAGTATCTTGCCGGGGAGCTCACGACGGGCGCCAACGTCTGCGACCATTGACGGGGGCGAAGCAATGCGGGGGTCCATGGAAGATCTGATGCGGGGTGTTTATGACCGGATTTCCAAGGGAGATGGACAC
>CAZEOY010000317.1:0-2339 GCA_964513835.1 uncultured Syntrophobacteraceae bacterium | reverse complement strand
GTCTCCGACGGAGGCCCTCTTCCTGAAAACATGAGGAGAATGAGCGATGCCGACTCCTCGGCACGGATCACCGGCAGGTGCGGCGAGACAATGGAAGTGTACCTCCGTGTGATCGAGGATCGGGTGACGGAGGCCACCTTCTTCACCAACGGCTGCCAGTTCAGCATCCTTTGCGGCTGCGCCGCAGCGAAGCTCGCCGAAAACCGCACCCTGGATGAAGCCGCCGAAATCGAGGGGGAAATGATTATCTCCGTCCTCAAGCATGTGCCCCAGGAAGAGGCTCACTGCGCCGATCTGGCAGCAGAAACCTTGCGAGCGGCGGTTCATGAATGGATGCTGCAATGGAGAATGAACCGATGATCGTCGCCATTGCGAGCGGCAAAGGCGGGACGGGCAAAACCACCGTTGCCGTCAATCTGGCAGTGGCTCTGGACCGACCCGTCCAGCTTCTGGATTGTGACGTGGAGGAGCCCAACGTGGACCTCTTTCTGAAAGCCTCTATCACGGAGCGGGAAGAGGTTCACGCCGAGGTTCCGCAAATCGACCTGGCCCGATGCACCTATTGCGGTCAGTGTCAGGAAATCTGTCAATTCAATGCCCTGGCCGTTCTCCCGGAAACCAAAATCGTTCTGACTTTCCCGGAGCTCTGTCACAGCTGCGGCGGCTGTTTCGCCGTCTGCCCGGAAAGCGCGGTCCTTCCGGGCCAGCGGCTGCTCGGGCACCTGGAAATGGGAGAGCGGGGGAAAGTGCGGCTCATCCAGGGGAAGCTCCGGGTGGGGGAGGCCATGGCGCCGCCCTTGATCCGGCGCGTCCGTCAGGCTTCGTCGCCCAATGGCATGGTGATCATCGACGCCCCGCCGGGAACCTCGTGCCCGGTCATCACTTCCCTGCGGGGGGTGGATTTCGTCTGCCTGGTGACCGAGCCCACTCCCTTCGGGCTGAACGACCTCGAACTGGCCGTCGGCGCGGCACGCAAGCTGAAGCTGCCCATGGGCATTGTCATCAACCGGGCGGACGTGGGTGATGGGCGCATCAGTGAATATGCGAAACGGGAAGCCATACCGGTATTGCTCGAAATCCCCTTCGAACGTTCCACGGCAGAAACCTACGCCCGGGGAGAAATCCTGGTGGAGGTTCAGCCCCAATGGCAGGAGCGCATGCTCGTTCTCCATGATGCCATCCAGAGCAAGGTCGCAGGGGGTTGAGAGCCTTCCGTGCCGTCTGTCACAAAAGAGTCTCCCCTTTCGGGCCATCGTCGTATGCGAAGGTGCAGGAGTGCGGAATGAACGGTTTTACGGGCTGAGCGGAGCTTGCCCGTGGTGGGCCGGTCTTGCATGGGCACGCTGCGCCTGGGCCATGGTACCCGGCGCAGATCGAGGCGTTTGAAAGACGCTGGATTCTCCCCAGGGACGGGCCGACAAAAAACCAAAGGTGATCATTCAACGTTGTGGAGGCTGTATCCAATGTACGAGCTCGTGGTCCTGAGCGGCAAGGGGGGGACGGGAAAGACCAGCATCGTCGGAGCCTTTTCGGCTCTGGCGTCCGACAAGGCCCTCTGCGATGCCGACGTGGACGCCGCCGACCTTCACCTGCTCCTGTCCCCCACGAAGATCTCTCAATATGAATTCCAGGCCGGCCACAAGGCGGTCATCAACCCCGACCAGTGCACATCCTGCGGGGAGTGTTTGGACCGATGCCGGTATGGAGCGATTTCGGAGCGGTTCGAGGTGGATGAGCTCCAATGCGAAGGATGTGGTGTATGTGTCCACTTCTGTCCGTTTGGCGCCATCGAATTTCCGGAGAATCACTGCGGTGAGTGGTACATTTCAGACACACGGTTCGGGCCTCTGGTCCATGCACGACTGGGAATCGCCGAGGAGAATTCCGGAAAGCTGGTCACCCTGGTCCGGAGAGAGGCGCGTCGAATCGCCGAGGAGAAGCAGCTGGCCGGGATCATCACCGACGGCCCTCCCGGCATCGGCTGCCCTGTCATCGCATCCCTGGGCGGTGCTTCGGCGGTATTGATCGTGGCCGAGCCCACGGTTTCCGGGTTGCATGATCTCGATCGCGTGGGGAGCCTGGCAAAACATTTCCAGGTGCCGGTTTCCCTTTGCGTCAACAAAGCGGATCTCCACTGGGAAACGGCCCGCGCCATCGAAGCCCTCTGCCGGGATGAGGGGTATGACTTTTCAGGCCACCTGCCATTCGATCCTTCTTTCACGCGGGCTCAGGTGGAAGGCAAGACGCTCATCGAATACGAAGATGGAAATGGGGCGGCAAGGACCGCCGTGACGAAGCTGTGGGAGCACGTGAGGGCCTTCTTGAAGAGAATCTGACAG
>CAZEOY010000316.1:0-4976 GCA_964513835.1 uncultured Syntrophobacteraceae bacterium | reverse complement strand
GGTTCCCGTTCTGACCCCTTATCTCTCCTCATTCTGGATCAATCTCGTGACCCCTGTGCCTGCGGGCGTTGTCATGCCCCTGGTCGAAGGGCTCAAGAACAAGGTCGTGTGCAGGGACCACCGCATCAGGGAGTTGATCCCGCTGCGGCTCATTTCGATGCAGGAGGCCATCTGTGAAGCTTTGACGGAGATCAGCGAGGACCCCGGCAAGTTGCCGTCGAGGCAGGCCTGTTTCCTCGACTGACGCAGGGGATGGCCGAACGGAGTCCAAAGCAGCTCTCGACGCTCATGGCGGGCTCACCGATGCCAGCCGGGCGATACAGTCTGCGGCACGTCTGCAGATGATGATGTAGGGGGCGGCCCAAAACGGGACTTCGAAAATCAACCGGCATCTTCCGGTTCCCATGGGAAGCACTCGGTGGCCGGTGGCTCGAATGGAGGCTACTTCCCACGCCCAGTAAGACCCGGGAACGAATTCCGTGATGACGAAGGGCACCCAGAAGCCGAAAGCGGTCTGGACGCTTCCCTCCGAGCCCCGCTCTATCCTTCGTCGGGAGCATCGGACTGATCGAACTGAAGGGCCCCATTCCACCCATCGCTCCGTATCGATGAGGATATCCCAGACCCTATCAGAGGATGCATGGACCTGCCGTGCAACTCTCCAGGGCGGGAGACACCGTGCGCCGATTCGGTCGACAGTCATCTTCAAGATCCACCTCCGTAACGCGCCAGATAGTCCTGGAGCCTGAGCTTGCGCAGCGCGCTGGCCGAGCTCATATACCGAACCCTGCCGAAGACCGGCCGCTCCGGCGCCCAAGGTCGGTCGTAGCGCCCCAGAATCCAGAAAATGCCCGTGTACGAATTGGGATCCCTGCCATCCAGGGCATACTTGTTGTTGAGCTCTATCATGATGTCCAGGGCCTCCTCGGGCGAACGCGACCATTCCAGGATTTTTTTCCCCCAAAGCATGCGAAGGTAGTTGTGGATGGTCCCTTCCTGGAGAAGCTGCTGCTGCGCACAGTTCCAGAGGTCGTCGTGGGTGCCGGCGGATTCGAACTGGGCGAGGGAATAGAGATACGGACGGGGATCTCCGGCGTGATTCCGCAGCTCCTTCAGCGCCCATTCGGGAAGCGAGTCGAAACGATCGTAGCCTTCGACCCGGGAGCACATGTTGAACCCCAGCTCCCTCCAGGTGATCACCTGGTCCAGAAAGGCCTCAGCCCCTTCCCCCATGCCCCACCAGCCGCTCCTTTGCCCCGATGCCCTCTGAGCCAGAAGAGCAGGGGACCATTCCTCGTTTTCCATCACCGTTCGAACGATCTCATGGGAGGAGATGTGGCCGAAATGGAGATAGGGGGAGAGGCCGCTGAACACTCCTTCGTCGGGATGATTCCTCGATTCATGGTAAACGGAAAGGAGGTGATCCACGAAAAATCCCAGCTTCTCCGCCGCTGCGTTTCCGCCCCCCGGGACATCGACCGCATTCACCCTGTGATCGACAGGCAGACGGCTCAGGTGGGACGGATCTCCCTCGAGGAGCTCATCCGAAGGCGGCGGCCATCGGGTGAGGACCTCCTTTGGCAGTCCGGCGAGTGAGGGGATGTGCAAATCGGCCAGGGGATCGGCCATGGGAAACTCGGCCAAATGCTCCGGGAGATGCTTCTGGAGAAACCGCCTGAATGCGTAGGCCGTCCCGAAGACCTGTCGGGGGACCTTCTGGGGGAGCATCCCGTTGGCGTCTACGGCCTCCATCAAGATTCCGATTTTGGAGGCTGCAGCGCGGACCATTTTGGGCAGGAAGAAGGCGGGGTAATCGTCCGTTACCACCGCGCAGGCACGGCGGGCCAGGCTCTCGAGCAGTCCTTTTCCCGCCGACTGGTCATCCTCCACGTAAGGATAGTAGGTGACCGGTTTGTCAGCCGAGCTCTTACGGTTTTCGCGCATCCCTTGCAGCACAAACGCGTGGATGCGGTCGCTGGCCCAGGGATAGTCGCACCGAAGAGCCTCGAGGATCACCAGTGGCTTCCGCAGCTCTTCGGCCCACTCGACAGCGCGTTGGAGGGCGTAGTTGTACCGGATGCGCCGGAACGCCGTCATCCAGTAAAGGACGAAATGCCCTTCGCCTCTGACCGAAGACTGATTGAGCCGGGTGATTCGAATCTCCGGCACTCTATTGCAGAACTCTCCCTTCCTCATGCATCACCCCCCCTGCGATCCCGGGCTCATCCGAACCCCAGTCGGTTCTTTTGAGAGAAAGACGGTTGGCCAGGAACTTCTGAAGGCCCACCACCGCATGGGCCACGACCGCCGCCGCGACGATGCCGGCCCACGCCTCAAGGCCGATGGCTTCTGTGTGGAACAGTCTGTTCATGATCGGAAGGTAGGTGAATCCGAGCTGCAGCGCAATCATAATGACAATCCCCAGGGGAATCCACGGGTTGGACCGAATGCCGAGACTCCAGTAGGAGCCGTGCAAAGATCGACAGTTCAGGAGATACAGTGTGGGTATGATGGCGAAGGCGCGTTCACGGCCACCGTTCGGGCCTGAGCATGCGTCGCTCCTGTGAGCTCCTTCCATTCGAAGAGTCCAAAGGCGGCAGCCATGAGCAGAAGTCCTACCAGAATTACCCGTCCCACCAGTTCGCGAGTGAGCAATGGACCTCGTGGATCCCTCGGAGGTCTCCGCATGATGCCTTTCTAACGGGGCTTGAAGGCCAGCATGAGGCCGAGGGAGCCCGCTGTGGTCATGTTGATCCAAAGGCTCTGCACGGGCAGGATGGGCAGGACGATCCCTGCGAAGACGGCGGTCAGAATCACCAGGCCCTGCCCGAGGTTGGTGGGCAGCGCCCACACAATGAACTTGAGCAGGTTGTCGAAGACACAGCGGCCTTCCTCCACCGCCGCCTCAATGGACGCAAAATTGTCGTCGGTCAGCACCATGTCGGCTGCTTCCTTGGAGACCTCGGTGCCCGTGATGCCCATGGCCACGCCGATGTCCGCCTGCTTCAGAGCAGGGGCGTCGTTCACGCCGTCTCCCGTCATGGCCACCACCTCGCCCTGAGCCTGGAGCGCCTTGACCAGGCGAAGCTCCTGTTCAGGAGTCACGCGGGCGAAGACGTGGGTGCGGGCCGCAATGTCGGTCAACTCCTTGTCGGACATTTGAGACATGTTCTGTCCCGTCACGACGTTGGAATGCATGGGGAGCTGCGACCGGTTCCCCAGGATGCCGATGTCCCCGGCGATGGCCACCGCCGTGAGGGCATGGTCCCCCGTGATCATGCTCACAGTGATCCCGGCATTGAGACAGGCTTTTACGGCGGGGATGACTTCCCGGCGCGGTGGATCGATCATCCCCTGCAAGGCCAGAAAAGTGAGGCCCGTGGCCACCACCACACCTCTTCCCTGGCCATAGGTCACCAGGGTCGAAGCGTAGCCCATGTTCCGTCGCTCGGCCAGCACAGTCTCGTGGGATAGAGCGTCGGCGACCTTGCTCACGGTAAGAGATTCGCCGGTCAGGACCGATTCATCGATCCGCAACTCTTTGGGAATCCGATGATCCCATTGACCAGGACGACAGCGAGAATCACGCTGGCATCCACCCACTCCGAAACGACCCCTGTGACGATGCCTGCGCCCATCAGGATATAGACCAGGGGCTGGTGGAACTGGAGCAGGAACCGGACCAGAGGGCCACGGCCCCGTTTCTGCGAAAGCAGATTGGGACCGAAGTGCTGCTGGCGCGCTTCCACTTCAAAAATGTCGAGACCTCGCACCGGGGTCGGTGCCCGTGAGGTCGATCACCTCCTCACGGGTCAGATGATGCCAGTGTTTGCCAAAGAGTGTCTCCATCAGTGAGCTCCTTTTGAACAGTCCATCACCTCGCTATGATCCGCAGTGTCGAACCCCCATTGATTGCGAGACCGTATAGCTTGCCGGAATCTCAAGAACATCCTTATTCACCCGACTCGGAAAAGCTACAAGTGACTAGATAGGTCTTGGACCCGTCTCGATCAAGGTAGCACGAGAGTGGAGCGTGTCGCTTTCCTGTGCATTTTTGCTTGAATCTCTGGGTAAACATGCTTTTATTGCTTGGGGTGACTCTCGGAAGCACCAAGGATCACAGGGTTTTTGGAACCAAACACCGACGGGCAGGGGAAGGGGTCTGCGCTCATGGAAAAGACAACCAGGTTTTCCATCTGGTACGTGGTTCTGGCCATCTGGGGGGTTCTTCTCATTCAGGATCTCATTTCCCAGCAGTTCCAGCCGCGGCACATTCCATACAGTGAATTCCTGCGTGCCCTCAGGGCCGATGAAATCATCGAAGTCGTGATTTCCCAGGGGACGCTTTCAGGAAAGATGAAAGTCATGGAGAAGGGTGAGCCGCAGGAGGTTCGATTCGTGACTTTCAGGGTGGAGCCGGAGCTGTCGGATGAGCTCTCGAAGCACGACATCGTTTTCAGAGGTCAGCCGGAGAACACCCTGATCCGGGACATCCTGTCCTGGGTGGTACCGGCCCTGGTGTTTTTCGGACTCTGGTATCTTCTCATGAAACGCATCGGCGCCGGTGCCAACCAGGGAATCATGTCCTTTGGGCGGAATCGCGCCAAGCTCTATGCGGAAAAGGAGATCGAAACCAAATTCGAGGATGTTGCCGGCGCCGATGAAGCCAAGGAGGAGCTTCAGGAAGTCGTGGATTATCTGCGGGAGCCCGGTCGCTTTCAGAAGCTCGGCGGTCGGATGCCCAAGGGCATTCTTCTCGTAGGGCCTCCGGGTACGGGGAAGACTCTGCTGGCCCGGGCCGTGGCGGGGGAAGCCGGTGTGCCTTTCTTCAGCATCAGCGGTTCAGAGTTTGTGGAAATGTTCGTCGGAGTGGGTGCTGCGCGAGTGCGTGAGCTTTTTCAGCAGGCGAGGGACAAGGCGCCCTGCATCATCTTCATCGACGAACTGGACGCCATCGGCAAGTCCAGAAGCGGCAT
>CAZEOY010000315.1:0-4976 GCA_964513835.1 uncultured Syntrophobacteraceae bacterium | reverse complement strand
GCAGCATGCAGGCCGGGCAGCTCGTGGCGACGACCTCACACTTCGACTGCACGATGTTGTCCCGCTTGCGCTTTCCGATGGATGCGGATATGTCATAATACTGCAGATTGAAGCTCCCCCCCATCCCGCAGCAGCGATCGGCTTCGACCATTTCCGTGAAACGATACCTGGGATTGGCCTGCAGCAAGACGCGCGGCTGAGAGGCCACCCCCAGGGACTTCTTCAAGTGACAGGGATCGTGGTAAGTGAGTAAGACCTTTTGGTCATCCCCCCGCAGCTCTATCGGACGAACCCCCACTTGATCAACCAAAAACTGGCTGACATCCACGGTCCTGGCGGCGATGGCCGTGACCTGCTCCCGGGTCTCGGGTGAGAGGTCCTCGGCCATCAGGGGCCAGAGCTTCTTGATGGTGGAGGTGCAGGTGGCGCAGGCCGTGACGAGAAAATCGAAGGATTCTGCAGCAAACCTTTGCAGGTTGTGGCGAACCAGCTTGTTGAAGGCTGGGGTGTCCCCGGAGGAAAGCGCGGGAATGCCGCAACAGGCAAAGTCTTCCGGCAGATAGACCCCGACGCCGTGGTGCTCCATGGTGTGCATCACCGCTTCTCCAATGTTCGGAAAGACCTTGTCGATGACGCAACCGGCAAAAAAGGCCACCTTCAATCCGGATGGGCCGGCACTCGTGTTCATGGGTTTCACCTTTCGGTGAAAGGCCGTCGGGGCAAGGGCCTTGAAATGGCGGTCCCCAAGGGGGGAGAGCAGCCGGCCACAGGATGTGCCCAGCAGGTCGTCCACCGGCTTCACGAAGAAGCCCTGGAGCTTCGAGCCCCATTCCATGAGGCTGTCGAAGAATTCAGGGCGGACCAGCATGCCCCGGAAAATCGCCTTCTTCAGGGGATGAAGCCCCATGTAACCGGTCAGGATGGCGCGCGCCTTGATGAAGATTTCCAGCACCTTGACGCCGCTGGGACAGTTGGCGGAGCAGGAGCCGCAAAGGAGGCAGCGCATCAGGCGGTCGTTCACCCCCTGAGGGTCCTTGAACATCTCCTGGGCGAGACCGTCGAGGAGAGCGAGCTTGCCGCGCGCCACGTCGGCCTCGCGACCGGTTTCGGCAAAGACCGGGCATACGGCCTGGCACATCCCGCAGCGCATGCAGACGGCGAGCTGGTCTTCCAGCTCCTTGATCAGCCCCGCGAGCTTCTTCATATCGGCCATGATCAGTCTCCTATGATTTTGCCGGGATTCAGGATGTTTTTGGGATCGAGGGCCGCTTTGATGCGCCGGGAATAGAGGATCGTGGCCCTGCTCGTTTCCTTCTCCAGGAACCGCGATTTGGCCAGGCCAATTCCATGTTCACCGGAAAGGGTCCCCCCCAGCGCCAGGGCGTGCTCGAAAATGGCGTCAATGGCCTTTTCCACGCGCTCCCATTCCTCATGGTTGCGCCGGTCCGTGAGGATGGTGGGGTGCAGGTTTCCGTCGCCGGCGTGGCCAAAGGTGCCAATGGTCAGGTTGAACTGCCTGGCGACTTCCTCGATGGACCGGATCATGGCCGGTATCTTGCTCCGCGGCACCGTGGCATCCTCCAGCACCGTGGTCGGCTTGACCCTGGAAAGAGCCGAGAGAGCCGCCCGCCGCGCCTCCCAAACCTTGTCGCGCTCTGCGGCATCCCGAGCCACCCGAATGTTGATGGCCCCCGTTTGCCGGCACAGGGATTCCACCTTCCGGGCATCTTCCTCCACCTGGTCCGGGTGGCCGTCGACTTCGATGAGCAGCAGGGCTGCCGCATCCACGGGCAGTCCCGCGCGGCTGAAATCCTCCACGGCGCGAATGGTGAAGCTGTCCATGAGCTCGAGCGTCACCGGAACGATGCGGTGGGCGATGATCGCCGACACCGTTTCCGACGCCTTGTTGATATCATTGAATATGGCCATCATGGCCTTTCTTGCGGGCGGCATGGGGATCAACTTGAGGATGATCCTGTCAAAGACGCCCAGAGTGCCTTCGGAGCCGACGAGCAGGCCTCCCAGATTGTAGCCGCTGACACACTTGACGGTCCTGGCGCCGGCCTTGACCCGTTCACCGTTGACGTCAAAGAATTCCAGTCCCATGACATAGTCCCGTGTCACCCCGTAGCGCAATCCGCGGAGTCCGCCGGCATTTTCCGCCACATTGCCGCCGAGGGTCGAAACCGCCTGGCTGCCGGGGTCGGGAGGATAAAAGAGGCCTTTGGCCTCCACCGCCGCCGCGAATTTTGCCGTCACCACCCCGGGCTCCACAACGGCATAGAGGTCTTCTTCATTGATCTCGAGGATCCGGTTCAGCGCATTGGTGAGCACGACGACACCCCCGGCTTTGGGAATAGCCCCGCCGCTGAGATTGGTGCCGGCGCCACGAACGGTCAGGGGCAGCGCATGCTGGTTGCAGAGGGCCACGACCTTGCCGAGGGCCTCGCTGGAGGTCGGCCGAAGAACGAGGGAGGGGAGGGCGGGGTCGAGGACTGCCGCATCGTAGGAGTAGGTTGCCCGATCGGTTTCATCCTGGAAGACGTTGTCTTTGCCCACCACTCGCTCAAACTCTTTGATCAAAGCTTTCATGACCGTTCTCCCTCCCTCAGTCTTTCGCCGTCATCCCCGGAAAGGCGCATGGGGATCCCCCGGAAGCCTGAGTCAGTGGTAAGACCACACAGCAAATAATCCATAAAATCCTCAATGAGCCACGATTCTTGCGCTAAAGTACTGTTATTCCCTTTGAGAAGTCAACAAGAATCATGGGGGAGACCAATTTTGTTCTTGACAATTCGATTCTTCATCGGTTTATTTGGCCACACAGCGTGACTGGTATTACCAATTTATAATTGGCAGCGGGTTCGCAATCGAAGGAGGAATGACACCATGACGTGGACCATGAATGTTGATCCGTTGGGAAACCTGGCATTTTCGGCGCTGGTGGCCGCCGTCCCCATCATCTTCCTTTTCATCGCCCTCACGGTCTTGAAAATGAAGGGCCACTGGGCAGCGATCATCGCCACCACCCTGGCCGTAGCCGTCGCATCCCTCGTCTACGGCATGCCTGCTCAATATGCCGGCCTTTCGGTGGTCTACGGAGCGCTCTTCGGTCTCTTTCCCGTCTGCTGGATCGTGATCACCGCCCTCTTCATTTACAACATGTCCGTAAAGACCGGGCAGTTTGAAGTCATCAAGAACTCTCTGGCAACCATTTCCGACGATCGCCGCATGCAGGCCCTGCTCATCGCATTCTCCTTCGGAGCCTTCATCGAAGGTGCCGCCGGTTTCGGAACGCCCGTGGCGATCACCGCCGCCATGCTGACAGGTCTCGGCTTCAATGCCCTCTATGCCGCCGGTCTCTGTCTTCTGGCCAATACGGCCCCCGTGGCGTTCGGCGCCATCGGGATTCCCATCGTCGTCGGAGCCAGCGTTTCCGGGGTGGATCTCATGGCCTTCAGCCAGATGGTCGGCCGCACGCTGCCTTTTCTCAGCGTCTTTGTGCCGCTCTACCTGGTGATCCTCATGGCAGGCTGGAAGAAAGGCATGGAAGTCTGGCCCGCCTGCCTGGTCAGCGGCGGTTCTTTCGCCCTTGCGCAGTTTCTGTCTTCCAATTACATTGGTCCCCTGCTGCCCGACATTCTCTCCTCCATTGCCTCCATCATTTGCACTGTTGTCTTCCTGCAGTTCTGGCACCCCAAGGAAAGCTGGCATTTCCCCGAGGAGCCAGCGAGTGAAGGCAGGGCGGAGCTCCGGTACAGCGGCGGCCAGGTCTTTCGTGCATGGGCGCCTTTCATCCTGCTTTCCATCTTTGTTGCCGCCTGGGGCATCAAACCGGTGCAAACGGCCATGAACCAGATCTTCCTGCTCAAGCTTCCCATCACCGGCCTCGACAACATGGTGATCGACCACGTCGGGAAGGCAAAGGCGGCGGTTTACACTTTCAACGGGCTGAGCGCAGCCGGCACGGCCATCCTTCTGGCCTGGCTCTTCTGCATCCCTGTCATGGGGGCCTCCGTTCGCACCGCACTGGAAGTCGCCGCAAACACCTTGAAGCAGCTCAGGTGGCCGATTGTCACGATCTCAACGATTCTGGGGTTCGCCTACATCATGAACTACTCCGGCATGGCCATCACCCTGGGGTATGCCTTTGCCTCCACGGGCTGGTTCTTCCCGTTTTTTGCCGCATTTCTGGGATGGCTGGGGGTCTTCATGACGGGGTCCGATACCTCCACGAACGCCCTTTTCGGAAAGCTCCAGGCCGTGACGGCCGAACAGCTCGGCATCGATCCCCTGGTGACCGTCAATGCCAATACCTCCGGTGGCGTATGCGGCAAGATGATCTCCCCGCAGTCTATCTCCGTTGCCACGGCGGCGACTCACATGGTCGGCCAGGAATCGGAAATCTTCCGGTTCACCCTGAAGCATTCGCTCATCCTGACCACGGTGATCGGCGTGATCTGTATGCTCCAGGCCTACGTGTTCACCTGGATCATCCCCACCGTCGAGAAGGCAGCCCCCGCAGCCGCCAAAGGTGCCGCGGCTGGAGCGGCGACGGGCATTGATTCGAGTGGTCTTCTCTACCTCGGGATCACATTTGCCGCAGCAGTTCTCATCACGGTCATGTCACGCGTCCTGGGCAAAGGTCTGGTGACGCAAGAAGGCACGGTGAAAACGGTTTTCCACTGAATCAACAGAGTCAGGGTCCTCATCCGGTTTTCCAGGGTGCAGGATTCTGGAGGGCTCACGCTGGGTCGAAGCCGCCGTCATGAGACGGCGGCCCCGTCCGGCATCCAGGATCCGGCAGCCCCTGGGAAGCCGGTGCCCGATGGAGGAGGTCAAAGACCCATGGAAGAGAGTGAACGGTTGGGACTCTTTAAGGAAAGGGCGGAAGCTGTGCAGACCTTGGTGGCCGAGGTCGGGGATCTGCTCGAGGCTGTCGAAACCGAATTTGCCGGCCAGGTATTCGACGGCCA
>CAZEOY010000314.1:0-4993 GCA_964513835.1 uncultured Syntrophobacteraceae bacterium | reverse complement strand
GACACTCAACATCAGTGCCACGTCGAGCGATCTGGGCTCACCGCCCCCGACGCTGTCAACGGCTTCTTTTGGTCCTCTGACTGGGGGAAGCGTCGTTGTGCCGGGTCTCGCAGTTCCACCCGCCCAGGTCACGGTGTCGTCCTCTGCGGGCGGTGCGGATACGGCGCCGGTGATTCTGGTCTCCGCTCCTCCTGTACCGCCGGATACCGTGACGATCACCCGCGCGAATTTCGCATCGCGTCGCGGCAACTGGAATATCGCCGGGAGGGCGGGCGCCAATGCAGTGGTTACGGTTCGTCACGGGGCAACCATTATCGGCACGCCAACGGCCAACGCGAGAGGCGCCTGGCGTTTGGTGGTGCGTGGCTTCACTGGCACAGCTCCTGTGCGGGGGGATTCGATCGTCGCAGATTCCAGTCTGAATGGCTCGGCTACTCGGGCGATTATAGTCCGCTAGGGCTTGTGCACTGTACCCAATTGGATGCGTCCTGAAAGCGAAAGTGGCCGGGGTAATTTTGCCCCGGCCACTTCTTTTTCGGAAGTGGCTGGAGACAGTGTTCGCGAGGTTGGCAGAATTCCGGAAGTGAAAGGGGCTTTTCGTTGATTTTGACACAGTGAGACATTATAGAGGGCATACAAACTAAACCTGATGAGGAGGCTCGGAAAGCTATGCGTGAAGAAGTTGAAAAAGCCCTTGCAAAGATTCGACCCATGCTGGAGCGCGACGGCGGGAGTGTGGAGCTGGTGGACGTGGACGGGACGACGGTCAAGGTTCGCCTGACCGGAGCCTGCAAAGGCTGCCCCATGAGCCAGATGACCCTCAAGGCGGGCATCGAGCGGATCGTCAAGCAGGAAGTCCCCCAGGTAACTGAGGTCGTCGCGGTCATGTGACGGCCCATGGATGTGATTGCTTCGTCTCCCTGCTGTTGAGCCGCTTGGATCTTTGCCTCGGCCCGCCGTTGATGGAATCGATGCCATGACGTCCGCCCGAAGCAGGGAGTGCGTTGAGATATGGCCGGCGAAAGGAGTCGATGTCATGTCAGAACCTGCAGAGGGAAAAGTGACCTACGAAGACCTCTGCATTGCTGCAAAATGGTTGGAGGTCAACTGGATCGAAGTCGCTCCTGACTGGGTTGCAGTGAAAGGGGGTTGCCTGCCTTTTCGCCAGGCGACCGTCCCGCGGCGCAGGAGTCAACGGTGGTACGGCTCTCCTTTGAGGATGGTGAAGGCCCGGTAGAGTTGCTCCACGAGAATGAGGCGGGTCAGGTCGTGCGGGAAGGTCATCTTGGAGAGGGCCAGGATTCGGTTGGCCCGCTCCAATACCTTTTTTGAATGACCCACGGGTCCGCCGATGGCCATCCAGACCTTTGACAGTCCCCCCCTGTTCAGCTCATCCAGGTAAGCCGCCAGGCCCTGGGAATCCAGATGGATGCCCTGCCGATCCAGTGGGATGAAGACATCCTGGCTTCCCACCCATTTGAGAATACGCTCGCCCTCACGCTCACTGATCTCCTCATCCCTCCCCCTGTCACCGATCTTCTCAGCCCTGACCACATGGATATCGACCGAAACGTAGTGGCGCAGCCGATCCAGGTAGCGCCGGATGGCCTGGTCCATCTCGGGAAACGCCGTTTTGCCGACGTAGATGAGGTGAAGCTGGATCATACCGTTACGGTCTGCGGCCCGGAGGAGTGGCAGACGGCCGCAAGAAGGAATTCACGATTTCCCTTGGGACCAAGGATCGGGGATGGCGTCACTCCCATGACGGAGCATCCGAGGGATTCGGCGAGCTCGACGACGGAGCGGCACACTTCCTCGTGAATGGCGGGGTCCCGGACTACGCCGCCCTTTCCCACCTGACCGCGGCCCGCCTCAAACTGCGGTTTGATGAGTGCCACCAGTGTGGCCCCATCGGCCAGAAAAGGGAGCATGGCCGGCAAAACCAGCCTCAATGATATGAACGAGGTATCGACAGTGGCAATCCGGATCCTCTCAGGGATGAGATCAGCGGGGAGGGAGCGGATATTTTGGCGTTCGATGGCTACGACCCGCGGGTCCTGCCTCAGCTTCCAGGCAAGCTGGCCGTAGCCCACATCGACGGCATACACCCTGGCGGCTCCGCGCTGCAGGAGGCAGTCCGTGAATCCACCCGTGGATGCCCCCACATCCAGGGCCACCAGGCCCTTCACCGAAAGCAGAAATACATCCAGGGCGTGCTCGAGCTTCAAGCCGCCCCGGCTCACATAGGGGAGATCGTCCCCGGTGAGGGTGATGATGCTCTCGACGGGCACCATGCGGCCGGCCTTGGTGACCCGCTCGCCGTCGACCTGAACCTTGGCTGCCAGGATCAGCGCCTGTGCACGTTCCCGGCTCGGCGCCAATCCTTTATCGACAAGCAGTTTGTCCAATCGCGCGGAGGTGCTGGCCATGGTGGGTGTTCATCAGGGCCAGAGCGGCCCGCTCGATGCCTTCCGCATCGATTCCGTAGAGATTTCTCAAGGTGGACTGACTGCCATGGGGAACGAAGGTGTCGGGAATGCCCAGGCGCATGAACCCGCTTGGAGTGAAAAGCGATTCCTGAAACATTTCCAGAACGGCACTTCCGAATCCCCCCTGCACGACGTTTTCCTCGATGGTCATCACCCGGTCCGTCTTCCGCGCCCAGCTGAGGATGAGCTCCTGATCCAGGGGCTTGATGAAGCGTGCGTTGATGACGGCAGCTTGAACTCCCTCCTGCTCCAACCGTTCCGCTGCCTCCATGGCCGTGTTCACGGTCTGGCCGATGCCGATGAGCACCAGGTCGCTTCCCTCGCGGAGCAGCTCCCCCTTGCCGATGGGCAGGCTTTGGAGCACCTCGTCCATGGGGACACCCAGCCCATTCCCCCGGGGATACCGCAGGGCGGCGGGACCGCTGTGATCCAGCGCCGTCTTCAGCATATGCTGGAGCTCATTTTCGTCCTTGGGGGACATGAGGACCATGTTGGGGATGGGCCTCAGGAACGAAAGATCGAACAACCCATGGTGAGTGGGGCCGTCCTCGCCGACAATCCCGCCACGATCCATGGCAAAGACGACCGGCAGATCCTGGAGGCAGACGTCATGAATGATCTGGTCGTAGGCGCGCTGCAGGAATGTTGAATAGACGGCCACAACGGGTCGAAATCCCTCGGTGGCAAGGCCCGCTGCAAAGGTGACCGCATGCTGTTCGGCGATGCCCACGTCGAAGAAGCGATCGGGGAAGTGCGCAGCAAAGGCGTCCAATCCAGTTCCCTGGGGCATGGCCGCCGTGATGCCGACCACCTTGGAGCTCTGCTCACCCAGCTTGACCATGGATTGGCCGAACACCTGAGTGTAGGAAGGGGGGCAGGGCTTCCCCGAATTGGACCCGCAGCTCTTTCCCGTCGCGATGTCGAAGGAGCCCACTCCATGAAAGCTCGTGGGATCGCACTCGGCAGGCTTGTAGCCGCGCCCCTTCTGTGTCATGACATGAACCAGGACGGGCCCCTCCAGGTGCTTGGCCGTTTCGAAGGTCTCGATCAAGCGGTCCAGCCGGTGTCCCTTGATGGGGCCGATGTAGTGGAAGTCCAAGGCCTGGAAAAGCATTCCCGGCGTGAAGAAGCTCACCAGCGAATCCTCGCTGCGCTTCAGGATCTGCAAGATATTAGGGCCGAGACTGGGGATTGAGCGCAGCACATTCTCGACTTCGCGCTTCAGGTTCATGAGGGTCCTGTTGGAGAGCTTGCGGCTCAGAAAGGACGACAGAGCCCCTACATTGGGCGAGATCGACATTTCGTTGTCATTCAGCACCACGATGAGATTCTTGTTCAGATCGCCCGCCTGATTGAGTGCCTCAAACGCCAGTCCTCCTGTCATGCTGCCGTCACCGATGACCGCAATGGCTCGATTCGGAGCACCCTTCAGGGCATTGGCCACCGTGATTCCCAGGGCCGCAGAAATGGAGGTGCTGGAATGGCCCGTACCGAATGCATCGAATTTGCTCTCGGATCGCTTGGGGAAGCCGCTGATTCCCCCGTACTGGCGAATGGTCTGAAACTGCACCCGACGACCCGTGAGGATCTTGTGGGCATAGGCCTGATGGCCCACATCCCAGATGATGCGGTCCCGAGGGGCCTCGAAAACATGATGAAGGGCCAGGGTAAGCTCGACGACCCCCAGATTGGGAGCCAGGTGGCCTCCGTTCTTCGCTACGGTACAGATGATCGTATCACGGATTTCCTGGGCGAGCTGCTGAAGCTGTGGAATCGAAAGCTTCTTGAGCTGACCGGGAGCGTCAATCTGAGAGAGCAGCGATTTGTCTTGATTCTCTTTCAAAGCTCAACCTCACTGAGGAAGCACAATGCTCAGGTCCATGCCATGGTTCTCTGCCGCCGATTTCTGCCTCGCCGCAAGCGAGCCCCCTCGGGTCCGAACAGGACAAATCCGATGTGTTCTCCCTGATGCCGGCGTGAGACTCCTTCGAGTGTAACACGGCAACGAGACTTCGACAAAAGGAGGGGTCCCGTAAGCTTGTGCGGGTCCCCGCAATTCCCCCCCGTCGCTGTGTGTCAGGCCCGGCGAATGAGCAAATATCCTGCCAGGGCCCGCAGGGGTTCCGCTTTCGTTCCGAACGCCTCGAGCTCGTGCAAGGCCTGTTCCACATGCTCGCGCGCGGATTCCTTCGATCGAGCCAAGCCTAAAAGAGCTGGGTAGGTCTTCTTGTTCTTGGCAATATCGGATCCGGGCTGTTTGCCCATCTCTTCGGCATCTCCCTCAATATCCAGCAGGTCGTCCGTGATCTGAAAGGCCAGGCCGAAGTGATGGCCGTAGCGTTTCAGGCGAAGGATCTGCTCCTCGGAGCCGCCGCCGAGCAGCGCACCGATTTCGAGGGATGCCGTGAGGAGTGCTCCGGTCTTATGGATGTGCATGTATTCGACGGTGGCCATATCCGTGTCGAGATGCTCACACTCCAGATCGATCACCTGTCCGCCGATCA
>CAZEOY010000313.1:0-5013 GCA_964513835.1 uncultured Syntrophobacteraceae bacterium | reverse complement strand
CGGCATCGCATCCGTCCGGATGAATTCGATGATTTCAGTGTCCGCAACATGACGTAAATTACTACGGCCTTGTCGTCCACGGCTACGATGATTACCCAGTTGCTCCTGTCAGTCGCCTTGATTTCGCTGGTTGTGGGGGGGGTGGGAATCATGAATATCATGCTGGTCTCGGTGACCGAGCGCACCCGCGAAATCGGCCTGCGCATGGCCGTAGGAGCCCGTCGACGCAGCATCCTCCAGCAGTTTCTGACGGAATCAGTCGTCCTCTGCTTCTGCGGCGGCGCAGCCGGAATCGTGGTGGGGCGGGGGGCCTCCCATCTGGTACAGCTCGTTCTGCGATGGCCTACGGAGCTGTCGCTGGACGCCGTTCTTGCCGCTTTCATGGTCTCGGCGACTGTGGGAATCGTCTTTGGATATTACCCGGCCTGGAAGGCCTCCCGCATGGATCCCATCCATGCCTTGCGCTACGAGTAACCCAATCGCGATGGAACAGCTGAGCTCATGACGATGGATCGGTACATGCCGGCTAATGATGTCGAGATGAGAGTATCCCGCGCTCGCTCCGGTCTCTCTGAAGCACCGAAATCAATGAAAAGGATCGATGCCGCTCGCAACCTTGAAACAAACGACCAGAAGCTCCAAGCACTTGTCTCCTTTTACAGGGTCATGATTCGCAGCATCTGTCTGACATGGCCTCTCTGCCTCGTTCTGATGACGGGGTGCGCCGTCGGACCTGATTTTAAGCCGCCCCAGACTGACGTCCCGACGGCCTGGGTAGGCGCCCCCTCCTCTGCGACCGCTGCGATCAGTACCGTCACCGGCGGCCCGCTGGAGTTTGTCCAATGGTGGAACAGCTTCGATGATCCGGAACTGACCTCTCTCGTGGAACGTGCCATCGCTGCAAACCTGGACCTTCGACAGGCGACGGCCCGCATTCGACAGGCGAGAGCTGCCCGCGGTGTCGGGGCTGGTTCATTGTGGCCTTCCGTGAACTCTTTGGCGGGCTACACTCGCAGCGGTGCGGGCAGTGCGGCGGGTGCCGCGGGGAGCTCACGTGCTTCGGTCGCCGGGGGAAGTCGGGAGACAGACTTATTTCAGGCCGGCCTGGATGCCCTCTGGGAGCTGGACGTCTTCGGCGGTATCCGGCGAAACATCGAGGCTCTCGATGCAGACCTGAACGCCGCAGTGGAAGATCAACGGGACGTCATGGTCATCCTCACGGCAGAGGTGGCCCTCAATTACTTCACCCTGCGCGGCACCCAGGAGCAGATCGCCATCGCCCGCAACAATCTTGAAGCTCAACAGAAGACCATGGAGATCACACGGCAGCGGTTTGAGGCCGGCTTCGTGAGCGGGCTCGATTTGGCCAACGCCAAGGCTCAGGCCGCCACCACCGCGTCGCTGGTACCAACTCTCGAGTCAGAGGCCATCGAAGCCATCCACACGTTGAGCCTGCTCCTGGCATTGGAGCCCAATGCACTCCTGGAGGAACTGCAGGAAGCGGCTCTCGTGGCGCCCGTGCCTCCGGAGGTACCCATCGGGCTGCCTTCAGACCTGCTCCGGCGCCGTCCCGACATTCGCCGGACCGAAGCTCAGATTCACGCCGCCACAGCACGCATCGGCGTCGCCACGGCCGACCTTTTCCCCAGGTTTTCCCTCACCGGCTCCCTGAGCTTTTCCGGAGACACCCTGAGCTCCATGGCCAGCTGGAACAGCCGAGTCTGGTCCGTCGGTCCCAGCATGCAGTGGCTCATCTTCGATGCGGGGCGCATCCGCTGGAACATCGAGGTCCAGAAGGCCATCCAGGAACAGGCACTGCTGGCTTACCGGCAAACTGTGCTGACGGCCCTGAAGGAGGTGGAATCCGCCCTGGTCGCCTATGCCAAGTAGCAGGAGCATCGCCAGCTCCTCGAGGAAGCGGTCGTACAGAATCGCAAGGCCGTTGCCCTGGCAAAAGAACAATACTCAGCGGGGCAGACTGATTTCCTCAATGTTCTCTCGGCCCAGGGGGCCCTTTTCCTTTCCGAGGAAGCTCTCGCACGGAGCACCCGGGCGCTTTCCATCAACCTTGTGGCACTCTACAAGGCCCTGGGCGGAGGGTGGGAGGGATGAGACCGGATCGGATGGGACCGGGGGCTCAATGTCGTTGACTCCAGGGGCGGCATAAGCGAAGCCGAGCTTGCCCCATGACAACCGGCTGGCTGGAGGTCAACAGCCTGATTTGGACCGTATTGGGCACGCCGGGCAACGAGAAAGGAGTGCTCCGTAGAAGAGATCAATCTCCGGCGGCGGAGATCTGCAAGTTGAACTTTACTGTGGGGCCAGGCTGTTGTTCGATGCCTCCGTTCTTCGCTTCCTGGATGTTACCCAGTTGCTTCAGGCGGCTGAGGAATCCATAAAACGCCTCGACCGGCATCTCAGCCACCACCCATGCTTTTCCACGACCGACGCTTTCAGAGGCCTCGATCGCAACGACACGCCCCTGAGCTTCCCCAATAAACTGCCGAATCCTCTCCAGCGCTGAGCCGATCGCTTCAGGATATTCCGTCACAGAAGTCTCACCGTTATCAGCGTCCCGGCCGGCGATTTCCTCTCTGATCTGCCTTTTCTTATCCGCGGCCGCGTCCGCTGCGACCTCTCTTCCCTGCGGCTCCTCATCGCGGGCTGCCCTCATCTCGCCGCCATCGCGCTCCTCCACCTCCGCACGACTCACTTCCGGC
Source organism: uncultured Syntrophobacteraceae bacterium (assembly GCA_964513835.1). Lineage (GTDB taxonomy): Bacteria > Desulfobacterota > Syntrophobacteria > Syntrophobacterales > Syntrophobacteraceae > JALOOX01. The sequence continues at coordinate 2,293 of CAZEOY010000313.1, read as the reverse complement.
CCCGCCCGCTGCCTGAGGCCACGATCCCGTTCTATCGCACGCGGAGCTGAAGGAATTTCCCGCAGCGCCTTCATTCCGCCGACGGATGGAGCACGAGACGCCGCTCTTTCTCCCTCTTTCTTTCGGGTCGCATCGGACGGAATGGTGAGAGTCAGAGTCATCAAGGCCGGCTTTGCTTCCTGCAGTGCAGTTTCAGCCGGCGCCGGCGCTGAGACAGGAGGCTCGGGAACATCGCGCAGGCCGCGACCGCTCGCACCCTCACGATGAACCGATTCGACCTTCGCAGGGGATTCGACGGATGGAGGAACTGCAGGGGCCGTCGGATGAGGCATCTCTCTCGTGACAGCGTGGTAGATGACTACCACCAGCAACGCGCTGACCGCCAGCCCTGCGGCTTCCACCAGCCCTTTACCACCGAAAAAGGTGGAAGCCCATTTCCCGGCCTTTTCAACGCCCACGCGCCTCCCGAGGCGCTCATGGACGCGATCGAGGAAATCTGCCGGTGCCTTCACCTGAGGGAGCGACCTCAGCGCATCCCATTCTTTCCTGAGCGCATCCGCCTCATCAGCGCAGGATCGGCACTCCGCCACATGCGCATCCAGATCCCTTCTGAGTTGATCGGGAAGGTCCGAATCTGCGGATTGAAAGAGAATCTCCCTGACCTGATCACAGTTCATCTGCGCTCCCTCGTCATGATGACTGGAGTCTCTTGTGGAGCAGTTGCCTCGCACGCGCGAGCCTGGACTTCACCGTACCCAGATTGTATCCCGTGATCTGACAGATTTCTTCATACGAGAGCCCTTCAACATGTCGCAAAACGATGACCGTCCTTTGGTCATGCGGCAGCGCATCCATGGCTTTCTGGAGCAGAACCTCCTGCTCTCTCCCGGTTAGCAGAGACAAAGGGGACGGTGCCGGATCTTCGATTTCGGGACTCAACACTCCCCCTTCCTCCTCTGAATCCCCACCGAACCTGATGATTCTCCGCCAGAAGCGGAATTCGGCCGACTTACGCCGGTTTCTGCAGGTGTTGACAGCAATGGAGTAGACCCACGTCGAGAACCTCGACTCGAGTCTAAATCGCTTAACATTTCGAAATATCTTGACAAAAATTTCCTGAGCACAATCATCTGCCTCGTCCCTGTCACCCAGCAGGCGACAGCACAGGTTGAATACGCGGTCCGCATGTCTTGTCACCAGTCGATCAAAAGCCAGCCGGTCTCCCGAAAGGAAATCCCGGATATCGATGACATCCTCGTCCGACGACAGATTTTCCGACGAGAGGACCATGGCTCTCCTGTTGATGATACTCACTTAGACAAGATCCGAACCCAGGATGTTCCGCGGACGGCTTAAGAAAACGCGAAACCGACCGAGGCATGATCGTTTCGGAGGCGAAGTTCACAAAACTGAGTGATCGGCTTCCAAAGGATAGCAGAAACGTGCTAAAAAGTGACGTGGATATTCTCTGCCGATCCAATCCTGACTGTCACCGGGTTTCAAACGCTCGAACGAAAGTCCCGCAGCTGGCCATGACCATGGAAACGGCCTGGAATTCGGCCTTGGCCATGGAATCCGGCCCCGTGGTCTTCTCATCCGCAGGACGAGCCGCGGGTCCGTTGAGGTGAAAGCGATGACCTTATTCGATGAATTGGATCAGGACATTGTCAAAAACATAGAATCCCTGGGCGCGACCAGATCGTATCCCAAAAACACGATCGTCATCAACCAGGGGGATGACAGCGACGCATTCTACCTGGTGCTGTCGGGCGAGCTCCTGGTGCTGATTCTGCACGAGGACGGTCGGCAAATCGTTCTGGGCAACCTCCAGCCCGGCGACTACTTCGGCGAGCTGAGCTGCCTGGACGGGGATGCGCGATCGGCAACCATCATGACCAAAGAACCCTCCAGGTGCATGGTGCTATCCAAGGATGGCTTCCACAACCTATGCAGCGAGCACCCTTCCCTGATATGGGCCCTCATTCGGGACCTGGTCAGGAAGCTCCGAAGATCGACCCGCAAAATCGAAGAGCTTGCCTTCATGGACGTTTACGGGCGAGTGGCCCGATACTTGAGCGAGACACAGGATGATGACAAGGTCATCGAAAAGAGGATGACTCATCAAGACATCGCCTACGCCGTGGGAGCCTCCCGCGAGATGGTGAGCCGTATCATGAAGGAGCTTTCCGGCAGAGGGTACATCAAGCAAGCCAAAGGCCGCATCCAGATCCTCAAGAATCTCCCCTTCGACAACAAGGACGAGTTCCTGGTGGTGGCGGACCTGCCGGAGGAC
>CAZEOY010000312.1:0-5015 GCA_964513835.1 uncultured Syntrophobacteraceae bacterium | reverse complement strand
CGACAAAAGGGTGAACCCTCGAAGCTCAGGAGCCCCGGCCAGCTTGGGATCGGAGCGGAGCGGTCTCTCCTCGTTCAGCAGATCCAGGCAGCCTTGAAGAAGCACTCTCTCCGACTCGGGTACCTTCTTGCCCCGCTTCTGCTCGAGGGTGAGCTTCTCAAGGCGCTTTTCCACTGTGGCGAGATCGGCGATGATGAACTCATCGGCCAGCTCACGGTAGTCTTTGACTGGCGCCGGTTTTCCCAGGACTGGGTCCGAGAAATTTCTCACCACCATGAGGAACGCATCCATGGGCCGCATGTGATTGAGCAGAAGGGACATATACTCCTGCTTGCTCTCAACCATGCCCGGCATGCCCTGGAGATCCATGTAGGTGACCTGAGCATACGTGGTTTTTTCCGGGCGATACAGCTGGCTCAGCCAATCGACTCGAAAGTCCGGAACCGAAACAACTCCAAGAACCGGCACAACCTGGCCCCCCGGAGGCGCCGATTCGCCGGTGCGCCGGGTGAGCGCATTGAAAATGGTGGTTTTCCCGGAACGCCCCAAACCAACGATCCCCAGTTTCATGCTGAACCTTCCTCGTGAAGTCACGCCACGGCGGATGACACTGAAACCACCAACCGAATTCGACCGGCTTGTGGCATGGAATTAGCTTTAGCGATGCAACATGAGGGCGGGGACTCCCGACCCTATTCACCCATAGGGAAACAGGGTCATTATGGGCCATTGCACACGGTCTTCCCAATCCTTCGGGAAACTGTTCCCCAAGACTCGAACCGGGAATGACAGCCCGGAGCGATCCTCTCCCCATCGCAACAGACACGAGGGACAATAAGTCAAGTGGCTTCAGCACGTCAACCGGCAGCTTGCCTTTGGACATCCCGGGACGAGCTCTTCGCCGGACCCGGAAACCTCAGCCCTCCGGAGCAGCGCCGCTTCACACCGCTGGCTCAAGAATCCATCCGTATCCTGTCCATACTTGCCGCACTCTTGGAGAACTCCCCCCGTCTGGCGGGGCCAGATTTTCAGAGTTACCTGAACCAATGCCTTCACAATGAAATCGTCACAGAAGACGATCTATGGGCATGGCTTCGGGAAGAGCCGGATCTCAACCGCCTTGGCCGACGTGCGTTCGATGCCGTTTGCCTCCGGACTGCAAAAGAGCTTGCGCCACGATTCTGGATGGCATCGCTGCATACGGCCGGTCTGCATGGGGGAACGCTTTTCCTGTGCCCGCACATTTTGATCGGACGAGGTCCACGAGCTCTGAAAGCCCCCGGAGTTGCCTGGTTCAACTCCCGCAAACCCAGGCTCCTCCAGCCCGAAGCTCCATGGCTTCAGGCCCTCAGGGCAACCCTGATGGAAGTCAAATGCCTTTCCGGGCTGTTCGCAGCCAGCGGAGGGACCCTTTCTTACGATCTCGTTTCATCCTTCGCCGTGCAACACTCTTTGCCCCTGCTCCGGTTCATGCCGGATTCCCTCAGCTCTGAAAATGTCTCGGAAGACGGATATTCCCGGTTGGTCGATTTGCCTTTCGTCACGACCGTGACCTGCCAGTTCGGGCGACCCCGCTGCCCCAAACCCACCCGCTGGATTTGCCGAGACCGCATGCTGGCTCACCTGGCCGAAGCCCATATCGTTTTGGAGCTGCGCGCTTCCAGCCGACTGGCCCAAATCCTTGCCGAACAGCATGAACACAGCCCCCGTGCGCTCTGGGTCTTCGACGGCAGTTCCTCAGGAATCCAGCCGTCGCACGGAAACCAGGAGCTCCTGAAACGCTTTGCCGGCCACGCACGCGCATTCCCTATCCTTGAGTCCGGGCACAAAGATGCGAAAAATGCGCGGGCAGTCAGCTCAGGCCCCGTTGTCCATTCTCCCCTGGATACCGACTGGAAGGATCACCTTTACCACTACACGCGATCTTGTCCGGGTCCGTGGCCTGGAGAAGACATCCAGGCCTTCCACCTCAGCATTCTGAGAGGAGATCCCTCCTCTGCCCACACGGCGTTGGACACCCTGGCGCGCATCCTCAATGAGCAGCGGGTCAGAGCCAGCCACCTCCTGGTGCGCGGCCGTCATCCCGTTGTCTCGCTCACGTCCAGACCGCCCCCTGAATTGGATTTTTTCAAGCGATGGAACCGATCACAAGCACGATGGACCCTCGAGCCCTTTGGAATTGCCATCAGAAAAGCGGTCCTCAGACGCATGGGAGCGAAACCTGCCATCTACGGCGGTGAATCCGTCTTCAGGGCGCTTGGCCCAAAGGAACGATACCGATTCCAGAACAGTGCGGGCAGGATTTCGTGGGTTGCAGAACGCGAGTGGCGCCTGGATAAGGATCTCTGGCTCCGGGATGTCCCCCCTGAGGCCTATTTCGTCTTCGTCCCGAGCGAAGCGGATGCTGAACGCCTCGCCACGCTGGTTGCCGGCAATTTCCATTGTGTCATCGGAGGGGGAAGCCGGGGCCCGAAGAACGGCTGAATCCGATTCCTGGTTGCCGGTTCTATTTTCCAAATTGCGGGGTCTGACTTCCTGGGAGGCTGTCCGAGAACTGCGTTTTCGAGCGACAACGAAGAAGTTTGTTCATCGTAACACCACGAGTTAACCAGATTTCTCTCTCCGCTGCGCTCCGTTCGAAATGACAAAAAGGTGTTCTGGAGCAGCCTCCTGGAACAACGTGGAACAGATCTCATGTCCTCCATCAGGGTGACTGGGGGAATTGGAGCAGTTGAAAACCTGTTTCAGGATCTTTTCTGCGGACGCCGTTCGTACCGAGGATTTCCATAATGACCGCCTCGCCCACCAACCACACCTTCACACCCGCCCGTGTGCAGCCCACGGTGCCTTTCCCTTCCCTCCCCAGACTCGCATGCATGTGAAGGACCGGCCGGCCTGATTCATCAGGAAAAAGTGTTCCCATGGCCGCGATCTCTTGATGTCCGGCCAGGACGTGGATCATGGGGACGATTCCATGACCTCGATCCGGTTCGGGACCGACCACCACACGACTTCCATCCCCTGCGCCACCCAGGAGGACCACTGCCGCACACTCCACCCCGTGCTCAGCCGCAAAGCCTTCAAGGGACTCCGGCAGACGGTCTCCGTCCTCCAGGCGCAGGGTGAACACTCGACCGATTCTCCCTTCCGCATACTGCATTCGAAATCCCTCCCTGAATCCATTGATTCACGCCGAACAGAGCTGCTTCCCCAGTCCCGGTGCCAAAAACACCTTACCCGCGAGGGTGAAGGTTCACGCGATCTCCATCAACTCGATGTCAAAAAACAGGTCCCGACCCGCCAGTGGATGGTTGGCATCCAGAGTGACGCTCGATTCCGAAGTATCCGTGATCATGAACATCTGGGTGAGGCCATCCGGACGCCGGACTTCCAGCTGCAGTCCGACCTCGGGTCGCATTTCCGGAGGGAATCGGTCCCGATCCACCTCCAGGACCAAATCCTCTCGATACGACCCGTACGCTTCCGCCGCCAGAATCTTGGTGTTTCGGGACTCACCCGGAATCATGCCGATAACGGTCTCTTCAAACCCCGGGATCAGCTGACCCCCCCCAATGGTGAACTGGAGCGGCTCTCGCTCCCTCGAGGAGTCGAAAACCGTGCCGTCCTCCAAAGTGCCGGTGTAGTGCACTTTAACTGTGTCACCCTTCTTCGCGGGTGTCTCCATGCCTTCACTCCAATCCGTTCCTGTCAGCAGCTCGCTGAAATTCATGAAATGGCCGTCGAATTCGTTGACGACAGCCTCGCAGGAGTCGACGGGCACCCCGAAGCTCGACTGCTGCCCATACTCATAGCATCGGCAGCCCTGAATCTCCAAGGATTGTTTCAATGAAGGCTTGCGAGTGGGGGGGGGCCGGAAAGACTCTTTGTCAAAGAAATGTCATCCGGTGACCGGGAAGCCCCTCGGAAGTCATTCCGGCGGGAGTTCGTGCAGCATGGGCGAACCCGAACAGGAGTGCACCGTGGAATCGGGGTGTCACGCACCGAGGGCGACGAAATCCCCTTCGAGGAGCCCGGCTTTTTGTCCATCGGAGAAGAGCCTGACGGCGACGGGTATCCGTGCACGATTCTTCCGCTTCAGCACTTTGACAAATTTCTGCCAGGCCGCTGAATCCTCAACGGACGAAAGGGCGGTGAATTCTCCCGGGATGGGACGTTCGTAGCTCATGGTATTCCTTTGGATCACGACGCTGCTCTCGATGCCCTCCTGCTGGAGGCGCACATGGACGAGAGCCCAACCGGCCAAAATGGCCACGGCGGACATACTGCCGCCAAAGACCGTTTCCCTGTGATTGATGTTCGGGTGGAGGGGTGCCGTCAGTTGAACTCCGTCCCAACCCGCGTTGAGGACGTGGACACCCATGCTTCTGGACAAAGGGATCTGTTCGTACAGATATTTTTCCAATTCGCGGCAGTCCACAGCACCTCCTTTGCGGGGCAAACACTCAGCCTCGTCCATAAAACCTCTTGCGGCCATTGAGATTCTCATACGGTCAGCCTTCTTCATCAGCGGGCTCAGATGGGAAGCGCCGCGCGAGTACTGATCCGAGATGGAACAAAAACGACATCCACCGGCAGAACCCCGCCGCCCTTCGCCGACTGCTTTTCTATTTAGCAATACTGAGACCAATCGCTGCACGAACCTGCGCACTATGGATTCCCTGCAAAGGGGATTCCTCACGAAGCAGTTGTCAAATTGACCGGCGCTGTATACCATCGCGAGGAGTTTCCGATGCGCAGGAACGAGGCCATGCTGCTTGGTGGATGTAACGCTTTTTCCAACAGCCCTGGCGGATACTCTACCGGCTTCGGGTGGAGAGACGATATGAGCTTGATGGAGGACTTCTACAGAGATTTCGAGCGGCTCCAAGCCACCGAACGGGAGGGAGTGGACTATCGGATTCACACTCGGGAGGGTCTTTCGGGTATCGCCGTGATGGCCCCGCACGGAGGCGACATCGAGCCGGGCACCTCCGAGGTCGCGGCGGCGGTGGCAT
>CAZEOY010000311.1:0-5018 GCA_964513835.1 uncultured Syntrophobacteraceae bacterium | reverse complement strand
GATCCCCGAGTACAAGGTCTGTGCCGTGAGAATCGAGAAAGCCGCCTGATTTTCTGCAGCGTTCTGAGCTCGGTGATGTGTGCGTCATCTTGAAGTGGGTGTTTGATAATCCCCTTCACCCGTGGACGGGTGAAGGGGATTTTTTGTGGTTTGCGCCCTGCAAGGGATGGCCTTCGGAGCCCCTCAGGAGGAATGCGCCCATGTTCAGCCTTTGGATCCCGCCTCCGCGAGCAACAGCTGTTCGCATCTTTCCATACATGCAGAGGATGCCAAATCAGCCATTGGGATCTGTTTGGGAAACCAGGTCCCTCATGTGCTGGGGCAGGATGTGGAGCTTGCCGTTCAGCTCCCGCAGGAGGTAGCCGTCGACAAAGTCCCTGAAGGATTCGCCGGGAAGCTGCAGAAGCTCGCGTGTGTCCTCGATGAAGGGGTACTCAGGCATGTCAGCGCCCTGGATCATCTCGCAGGCCACGTGAGCTGCAGCCAGGACCGCGATGCTCTCCCGATGGGGGGTGGTCATGAGAAATGGGGGCATGACCTCCGCCAGCTCCTGGCTGTCGATGCTTTCGTGAATCATGGACGGGATGCCCCATTCCTTGAGCAGCAGCGCCCCAATCCTGGCTGAATCCAGCATTTCAATGAAGAAAGCCCATTTCGGGTTCTGCTTGCGAAGCAGGAGAACGACGCTCTTCCCCACATCGTGCAGCAGGGCGATGGTGCCGAGGGTCGAAGCCCTAGACCGATCGTGGAACTGGCAGATTTCGTGTGCCAGATAAGAAATGACGACTGAATGGTGGTGCAGGTCCTGGAACTCCTCGGTATCCGGCATGATCTTTCGCAGCCCGTTGGCAAGCAACAGTTGGTAGATTTGATTGAAGCCGAGGTAGAGGACGGCGTAATTGATGTCCGAGATCTTCTTCTGAAAACCGTAGTAGGGAGAATTGACCGTCTTCAGAAGCTCACTGACCAGGGAGGGGTCTTCTTTGACCAGTCGAGTCACCTCACGCTGAGGGGCATTGTCGTGCTCGAGCAACTCGACGAGCTGGGTCGAATAGGCCGGGAGGCGGGGAAGGTTGCGCAGCAGGGGAAGAATGATCTCCGAGCTTTCGTATCCGCGACATCGGCGGGCTCTGGACTCGGCGATATAGGCGCTCAGAAACCTGTTGACATTGTCGGCATGAGCGATTTCCTTCTCGATCCTTCGCATGCGCAGCACATGGGATTCATTGACCTTTCTCAGAATGTAACCGAGTAGTGGTGGATCGAGTGTTGCCAGGGTCTTCTCGGGCAGAGCCAGAACCTGGGATGGTTCCTCGGCTGCGATTCGATACCCCAGTGGCGAATCAGCGTCTATCACCCTTGGGGCAAACCAGTCGAAGTTGTCGAACAGGGTCTTCTCTGCGAAATGTCCCTCACCCTTTCCATAAACCCTGAGGAGTCCCCGCATGACGAAGAAGACACCGGCATCGCTCTCGTATCCGGGGATGAGGTTCTCGCCGGGGTTGAGCTTAAGTACGCGGCCCATGTTGTAGAGCGCGATCAACGTTCTTTCGGGCAGCCTCCCGCTCCGCCATTGTGCCGCCCCCTCGCCACCGTCGGTTTTACTGTTCATAGGCCTGGTACGCCCCCTCTTTTCTCGAGATCGTCGAAGTGAAAACCACCATGGCCACAGTTACATTTTGAGGATCTACAGTAACCCCCATCAGCGAGAACTGGCGTCAATCGCACGGAGCTCGCCAGAGGGTTGACCCTGGAGAGCTGAGAGCTCTTCAGGGATCTGCCGTGTGAAGGAGGCCTTGGCCTCCTGGTCCAGAAGACGCCACAGCAGCATCTGCTTTCGGAGGGCTTTGATGAAATTGCGGTTGGCTCGTACCCAGGCCGACCGCTCCCCCGACAACCGGATCATTTGAATGGCGATTTCGAGATAGCCCGGGTTCTCGGGCGAAGGGCAGCAATGCAGATGAATCCGCTGTTTGATGCCGAAGTCAAAAGGGGCCAGCCAGACGTTGGTCCGAATGAGCAGGCAGACCGGAGCGGGCATACCGTCCGAGCGCGTGGGCGGATTGTCCACGTTCAGGTTGATGTCATCCACGATGAACGTCCCATGGGAGGAATCGAGGTAGGACTGATAAAAGGCGTTCAGAAAGCCCATGACGCCCTGTTCTTCCTCGTACTTGAGAAGGAAAGGGAGGTTCATGAAGATCACGTCCCCATCAGCGGGGGGAAGGGTCCACGAGCGATTGACATCGGGCATGGCGATTTCGGCAGCCATGCGGGCGGGATAGAGGGCCGCCAGGAAAACGACCGAGAAGACAAGAAACATGCAGGCCACACTGGCCAGGGACGAGTAGTTGAAAGTCAGCTCTGAGAAGAGCTCGGTCCCTCCGAGGTATTTGGCGCTGATCTGGGCCAGAATGTAGCCGATCACGGTGGAGATCACGGCCAGCGACAAGGCTTCAACGATGAACAGAAATCCCACATGGGTCGGTGCCAGCCCCACCGAAGTGTACGTGCCGATCTCGCGCTGCCGCTCATGCACATGACCGATCATGGTATTCAGGGTGATGAAGATCACGATGAGAATGGGGATGAGAACCGTTGCTGCTCCCTGATAACGGAGGGTACTGCTCACACTGTGTTGCCAGGTGCCCTCTTGGCCCACAAAGAGCGGGTAAGCCAGCCAGGTCGAAAGTTCATTGGCAAGGTCCACCGGACTTGCCTTGCTGTCCGGGGGGAGGATGGAGATGGCCCGCAGGTTCCCACCGTACCTGATGCAGGCGCTGTAAGGAATGATCACCGTGCTGTTGGCGTTGGCGAACCGAAACCTCTCCGTCACCGGCAGGACTTCCTCCCCCGACTGCATGGCTTCGATTTCAACCTCCGACAGATCCACGTTTTGACTCATCTCCAGGTAGGCAGGAGTGATGGGCTGTTGATCGAGGTCTCTGATCCTCTCCAGGAGGGAAGCATCGAAAAAGCCTACCACCCGAAATTCCATCCCATGGATGCGAACGGTCGAGCTCTGATCTTTCTCGGGGTCAAACCCCACCTGCCGAGCCATCACGAGGGGTATGAGCACCACATTCTCCTCGCCGGCTTCAAACCATCGCCCGTGGGTCACCACCCTTCGGAAGGGCTCCGGAGCCTGATGATCCATCCCCAGTATGCCTTCGACGGGTGCGAAACGATTCGGCCCATGCACGCGCGTCAGGATTCGATTTCCGCGCTCGACGGGCTCGATCCAGCCACGGGACGACACGGCAACTCCTCCCGTAAACCGGGTGGACATGTCCTCGAGCAGCATGTTCGTCAACGGCAGGCGGTACGGATGCCTGAGCATGATTCCCGCGTACGGAGTGTCGTCGGACAGACGGGTCAGGGCCGGCTTGTGAAGCGTTTTGACGTTGGTGAACGACATGACCGTGAAAGTCAGGATGATCAGCGTGATGCACGTCAGTCCCGTTCTCAGCTTACGTCGGTTGAGGTTGGAGACCCCGATGGCAAACCCCGCCCCGAAGGATTGCCATTTGCTCACCTGGGGAGTCTTCAGGCGTGCGGTCCGGCTGTGCATCTCGGCCATCTCACGCTCGAAGCGCATGAACAGGATCCAGCTCACCAGCAGGGAGAGGCCGACGATAAAAAAGGCGATGATGACCACCATGGGACTGTAAGTCAGCTGAAAAGCCGGATGGAGTCCCTGAATGATGAGAATGGTGATGATGAGGATGAGAAAGAAGGCCACGATTTGCTGATACACGCCTCGAAAGGCGAAGAGGTATCGTTCCATGCAAAAAGCGAAAGGAACGAACAAGGCAATGAAAAACATGACCCCGGTGAGGACATCCCGCTGGGTGCGCTCGATTTCGCTGTAGACCGAATTCAGGCGAGCCCATGCTTCCACGATGCTCCCCCAGAACTGCGAGAACCGTTGGTCTTCAAGGGCTCTCCGAGCCCTCTCCAGCCCTTCTGCCGCCTGTTCGTAGAGCGATTCCAGGTGAACATTCATGATGCCGTGCTGGGTGAGGTTGGCCAGTCGACCTCCCAACAGCCGGTGAAGATCCTGTGCTACCTGGTAGGGAGCCAGCGAAATGGACCCGGGGGAGCCGATGAGATACCCGTTGCCATTCGGAGATTCGGGGCTGCCGTTGAGGAGGAAGAGCTCCTTGTTGAGGAGCGATTCCGCCATGATGAGCTTGAAGCGGGTTCCTTTCTCGAGAAACACCGAAATGGCCATGGTGTCGCGTCCGTCCACCCGGCTGTACCAGTACCTCAAGGGGAGCGCTTCAGTGGCGGCATCCAGGAGATCCACTTTGGTGAGATGCCTGATATTCTGCGGGTTGAATGTTCCCACCACGTCGGTCTGCTCGCAGCGGAACATCACGAGCGACGTGCTGGCGAGGTCCGTTTTGACCTTGATCCGGTAGTTGACCTTTCCCGTCTGCACCTTGTCCGCGGTCCAGGCCACGCGACCCGTGACGGGATCGATCCCATAAGGCTCCAGGATGATTTTCTCCAGCGATACGCGGCTGTTGGCGAGCCCCCGGAGGAGAAAGGTGCCGTCCTGGTGAGCCATCGTTCTAAAGATGGACTTCCCCTGGAGGACGGAGATGATGGTGCCGGGAGCGGGCTGATCCGGAAACAGCTCACCCTGCCTGACGAACATGGCGCGGCCCTCGAGGCTGGCGAGGCCCTTGAGTCCCGGCTGTGAGATCGAATCCAGCGTTGGGTGGGAAAGCACCCTTCTCAAAATCAGAGGCATGGAGCGCCACAGGAGTCGGATGTTTTCCATATTCACCTGCTCCGGCGTGTCATGCGGCGTCGACCACAGTGGACGATGGTCGTCCAGGGTCATGAGCGAAAACGCCTGCAGTCCTGCCAGGGCGCCCACATCACAGCAGGGGGTCGAGGCCGTTGGCGGCTTGGTGAAGGGTTCCTCTCCCACGGTCCCCCGCCCGATGCTCCGAATGCTGGACGAGCTCATCCCCGTCCACGGCGCGACCGGCCACGTGCGGGAGCGG
>CAZEOY010000310.1:2873-5027 GCA_964513835.1 uncultured Syntrophobacteraceae bacterium | reverse complement strand
TTCGGTTTGCGGCACGGGAACGGGGGGATTCAGCTGAGCCTAGTCAAGAACCGGTTGGATACCGGTTTTCCTTCTCACCGGTTGCGGTCAGGCAAGGTCCTGGGTGCGACGGCCTTTTCTGAGTGCGAATATGCATAGCTACAGTATCGAACAATGGGAGCATGCCCACGATTTCTCTCTTATTCACGAAAAGGGGGAAAGACGTACGACACAGGTTCTCGCACTGACGGCCGTCACGATGGTCGTCGAGATCATTGCAGGTCAACTGTTTGGTTCCATGGCGCTCCTGGCGGACGGCTGGCACATGGGGACTCATGTGGCGGCGTTCGGCATATCGATCTTCGCTTACCACTACGCCAGGCGTCACGCGACCAACGCACGATTCAGCTTCGGAACCGGAAAAGTGAGTGTCCTGGGCGGTTTTGCCAGCGCCGTTGCCCTCGCTGTGGTGGCCCTGGTCATGGCCCTGGAGTCCATCGGCCGATTGTTCGAATCCCCGAAGATACACTTCAATGAGGCCATTGTGATCGCGGTGATTGGGCTCGCCGTCAATCTGCTCTGCGCCGCTCTCTTGCAGGACCACCCTGTCCACGCCTCCCCCAGCGAAAACGACCACCGCCATCATGACCACAACCTCAGGGCGGCCTACCTCCACGTATTGGCGGATGCCCTCACTTCGGTTCTGGCCATTGCGGCTCTGCTTTCGGGCAAATTTCTGGGCTGGCAGCGACTGGATCCCGTCATGGGCATCGTGGGAGCAGCCGTTATAATGCGTTGGTCTTATCAACTTATGATGGACACCAGTACCATCCTCCTGGACCGCTCCGGTGATGGTTCAATGAGAGAGACCATCCAGCGACGCATCGAGTCCGACTCCGACAATCGGGTATCGGACATGCACATCTGGAAGGTGGGTCCCGTGCACTATTCGGCGCTCATCTCCATCGTCACTCACTATCCCAAGCACCCGGACCATTACAAAAACCTGCTGGCCGGGGTGCAACAGCTGAGTCACCTGACGGTGGAAGTGAATCCATGCGAGAGCGAGCCCTGTATTGTGGTGAATGAATCGCGATCCTGAAAGACTTGGGATAGACGGGAGAAAGAACGATGGTGGGATGGGACATCCTGATACTTGTGGGCGTTATTGCAGCTTGGGTGGTGCTGAACCGTTGGATTCTGCCGCGTTTGGGGATTCACACCTGAATGTCCCCCCAATGCGGGATCGGAGATCCCAAGGTGCGAGATTCCGAGAAGGGACGTCACTCTGACTCATGAACACGTAAGAGCTTGTATGGAAATTCCTGGGAATGCACGACCGGGCGGGGATAAACCCCGCCCCTGCGCGAAACATCTCGATTTATGTGGAGGTGCGGGCTTTATGCCCGCCCGGATCGGGCCGTTGACGACTTTCTATGCTCCGAGGGTTCTACGGGAGCGGGAGCGCCGGCTGGAGATGAACAGCACCAGGACAGCGACAAACAGGATCCCGCCAGAGATCATTCCCACCCATTTCCAGTCAATCATATCTACACGAATCACCGTCTGCCAGGTTCTCTTAAACCACCCTGCCAACTCGATGTTCTGGCGGCTCACCAGGGGAATCGTCCTTCTGGGCTGGTCTCCGACATAAAAGACGACCTGCCCCAAGGATTGTCCTGCCTGGACGGGAGCCGCGACCTCCTCGGGAGCCTGCACCTCCCAACGCAGTTGTTGCCTTTGCGCCTGGGAGATGGTGAAGCTCACCTTTTCCTGCGCATCCAGGTCAACCTGATCCTGCAACCCCTTCCAGACCTTGATCGTCTTGACGGCCTGTCCCTCGGGAAAGGGCTGGACCATCGTGAAATTCCGAAATCCGTAATTGAGCAGTTTCAATGCCTCACGCTCGCGAATGGCCGGCTTCTGGGCTCCCATGACGACGGCCAGGAGTCGAAAGCCATCCCTCTGAGCAGTGGCTGCGAGGTGGTAACCGCCAGCCTCGACGAAACCGGTTTTCAGCCCGTCGACCGTGGAGTCCTTGAGGAGCAGATGGTTCCGATTGTACTGCGTGATCTGATTGTAGGTGTATTCACGCATGGAGTGGAATCGAAGGGATTCAGGGAACTTCTGGAGATAAGCCGTGTCGAGGATCGCCATTTCCCTCGCGGTCGTGAC
>CAZEOY010000310.1:0-2863 GCA_964513835.1 uncultured Syntrophobacteraceae bacterium | reverse complement strand
TCGACCGGCAATCCGTGGGGATTCAGGAAATAGCTCTGGGACATGCCAATCTCCTTGGCGGTCCTGTTCATGGCCTCCACAAAAGTGTCGAGGCTCCCCCGGAGATGCTCTGCCACCACCACACAGGCGTCATTGCCGGACAGGACCGCGATGCCTTTGATCAAATCCTCAATGGGCACCTTCGTGCCCACTCCGACAAACATTTTTGAACCGCCGGTGCGCCAAGCCGTTTCACTGACCCAGGCCTCTTCACTCATACTCACCTTGCCCTGCTTGATCGCCTCGAACAACAAATAGAGGGTGAGGATCTTGGTGAAAGACGCCGGTTCAATGAGCTCGTCAGCGTTCTGCTCGAACAGGGTGAAGCCGCTGTTCACATCCACCAGGATGGCGCTCCTGGCTTCCACCTGCCCGGGCGAGAGGTCCGAGCCGCTTTGCTTGGGGGTCTCATGCCCGGGGCGCTTTGCAGGTTCTGGTCCGCGGGGTTTGCTCCCTCGTGTAACCTCGGACGGTTTGCGAGTTGGCTTCGCCGAAGGTTTTGTCGCCGTTGAAGACTCCGCTGCCGGCGCAGCTTCGGGCAATGCCAGAGGCAGGACCAGAGAGCCAATCACTAAAAGAAAGAGAATATACAGGCGCTTCATGGATCTCCCAGCCTTGCGGCCCGGTACAGGAGTTGTGGCGGGCCGGGCTATGACAGAAAGTTGACGCGATCCGCCCGTGATGCCTGAAGGGAGTTTCGACCCCACACATCCGTCGCCGGATTTAGAGCTTCCCCAGTGACTTCTCCACGGGCCTCCTCTCCGGCACATAGACGTGCGGAATCTTATCCTCGTTCCATTCCTTCGATACGTAGAGAGCGCAATAGCAGCTGCCGTATTCCTCCACATCGGGCACCCGGTAGATGCACGGACAAATGATATCCCTGTCCCATTCCCTGTCTTCAGAAGAAAGTCGACAAGGGCAGCACATGTACCCATAGCGCTCCCGGTTGGTGATGAGCCCCTCCAGGAGAGCGAAAACCTTGTCCTTGTCCTTGTTGAAGAAATACCCCTTCTCCTCTTGGGTCTTCTTCAGCATCTCATAAAGCTGTTCCACGTTCATGACAGGTTCAATGCCTCCTTGATCTCGTCAGTGCGGAATCCAACGATAATCTTGTCTCCGATGATGATGGTCGGGAACGAGCAGTTCGGGTTGATCTGCTTGATCTCTTCGATGACTCTCTTGCGCTCATCCCCCTCCAGTTTGTCCACGTCGATACATTCATAATCGACCCCGCAACCGCTCAAAAACTCTTTGGTGTTTCTGCAGTGGACACAGGTGCTCAAAGCGAAAAGTTTCACGTCGCATTCTTTCATCTGGGGCCTCCGGTGTGTTCTTCATCGGGTCTGAAACATTCTGACAGTGGAACCTGCTCCTTCACCATTCTCACAAAACATCGCCGATGTCTACTCCCTCACGAATACCCAGTCGAGTCAGTGAGAAATCATACCTCACCGGATCTTCGGGACAGATGCCTCGAAAGGCTTCGGTGATCTCAATGGCTGTCCGCATGTCGGCCTGCTTGCGGCTGGTCAGGCGAAAGGCCCGCGCAATGCGGAACATGTGGGTATCCAGCGGAATGATCAGCATGGCTGGGTCCACGCCACCCCAGACACCAGGGTCTACGTCATCCCTTCGAACCATCCACCGCAAATACAGGTGAAGTCTCTTGCAGGCGCTTCCACCGAGGGGACTCGGCAGGAACATTCCCTCCAGCTTCTCTCCACACCCGCAGCGCAGCTGGTGTGAGAAGCTTTCCAGAGCGGGAAGTACCGTTGAATCGTCCGAGCGGCAGCCTGCCAGGAAACAAGCCTCCACCGAGCCAAAACGGATCAACACGCTCCGGATGCCCACCAGAAGCGCTGCCAGCTCACTACCCGTCGTGAATCTGTGTTTGAAGTCCCTGAAGGCGGCCTCGATGCGGGTTTGTGAGCTTTTCCTGAGAAACTGAACGGGAGAGGGATGCATGCGATTGAGGACCTGGGCGACGCTTCTGAGGATCTGTTGAACGCGTCCGTATGCCAGACAGGCTGCGATAAGCCCGACAACTTCCTGATCGTCGGCCCGGGGGTACAGGTGAACGAATTCCAGGGGATCCGGGTGGATAAGGCCTCTGCGGTTGTAAAGGGCATACAGCGTTTCCAGGGAAGACCGATCGAACGCAAGCTTCATATCTTCATCTCAGCCGAAGTCAAAGTGGCACGGCTCCGTGCCCGGAGTCCCTGGAGGGGGTTGGATTCACCGCCCCTCGTCCAGCCACCAAGCCCTTTGATCCAGGTCAATGGACGGATAGGGAAATCCCAATTATTCTAGGAGTGGTTACCTTAACACACGGGCAGGTGCGCGCCTAGGCGCTTGGTTCACGGGTACTTCAGAGGGCATGAGCCTGATTCAGGCGGGAGATCGAGAGGACATTCGGATGAAATGGGTGGAAGAAGCCGAAAAGGCCGTAGGGCGAGTACCATTTTTCGTGCGCAAGCGTGTCAGGAAGCGGGTCGAAGAGGAGGCTGCCCGGCAGGGTGCATCGGTGGTTCTCCTCCGGCATGTGCACGACTGCCAGAGAAAGTACCTGGAAAACATGGATAAAGAGGTTCAGGGCTACCAAGTTGAGACGTGCTTCGGGCCCAACGGCTGCCCCAATCGAGCCGTGGGAGTGGAGGGCCTGGCCGAAAGCATCGAGAACCTCCTGCGCCGTAAGCACCTGAGGGAATTCCTGATCCAAAAAGTTAAGGGGCCCCTTAAGCTCCACCATGACTTCAGGGTCTCCGTTTCGGATTGTCCCAACGGATGTTCTCGCCCACAGATCGCTGACATCGGCATCCTC
>CAZEOY010000309.1:0-5038 GCA_964513835.1 uncultured Syntrophobacteraceae bacterium | reverse complement strand
GAGCTGCAGATGGTGGCTGTTGCGGCGTGTCTCTCTAGGAAGGCTGACCTTTATCTTATCGACGAGCCGAGTGCATTTCTGGATGTGGAGGAGCGGCTCGCAGTAGCCCGGATCATTCGAAAGGTTGTGGAGGGTAGGAGGGCTGCTGCGATGGTGGTGGAGCATGATGCCAATGGGCTCCCTTTTGGCCATCATCGTGGAGAGCTCTTCCAGAAGGCCGTTGTAGTCCTGCTCGGGTTCCCTGGCTTTTCGTGTGTGGAGGTCGATTTGAACCCGCAGATTGGCCAGGCTGGACGGATTGCGAACACCCCGCGGAAAGGGGCCCGCCAACGACACTCCCTTGAAGTTGAGCTGCTGGACGATCTTGATGGTCAGAGGCGAGAGGCGGTTCCAGGGAGGTGTGAAGACCGGGATGAAACGGTCCAGGAAGATCTCCTCCATCTTCTGACGTCCCTGCCAGATGTCCCGCCATTGCTTCTCAAAAGGACGATGCTCACCGAACTCGGACTTTTTCCCGCTCCGCTGCCAGTTGACATGCCGCCATCCGTGTTGATGCCAGCCCCATAAGGGTTCATCAAGGGGGGCCGAACGGAAGAGCTGCTCCCTGCGGACCTGGCTGATCCACGCCGGCACTACAGCCATGGCCAGAGGAGTTTCGTGCTGTCTGAACAAGCGACAGAGAGCCTCAAAAGCGCGGCCTCCAGCCCCGATGTCGTCCGCTCGAAAGAAGACGGCGGGGACATGATTGCCCGTCCAGCGTTCGGCTGCCTCATGCAGTCTCACTCGCCATTCGTTCGCCGGCGCCTGCCAGATGGCTGAACAGTGCCTGGGACGATAGTGATTTGGCAGGTCCAGGCTTTGCATAATAGCGGTGGAACTCTTCTCCAAATTATGGCACTCCTCTTCACGACGAAGCGTCTGAACAGATGGTGTGGGATGAACGCAAAGGCAATCAAGGGGAGGAAGGCAAGTCTGCAAGTGTGAGCTGGACCCCTGCTTCCGATCGGAAGCTAGCTTATAGGACGGCCCATATTTCGTCAAGCGCCTCGACCGCTGGAAGAGTGAAGGAAGGCCTTTGGTCTATATTGGAGGAATACATGGTCGAGTCAGGTTCATTATTGTCGGACAGGTCGCTCGAAAGGCAGATCCGTCGCCATGTGAATGCGGGGGTTCATCGCTTTCTGGCGGTAGCGCCCCCGGAGCTTGTTCCTCTGTGTTTTGAAGAACTGCTTGCCCTGGGTTTCACTTCGGCGCAAAGGACTCCTGCCGGGGTTGAGTTCACCGAAAAGTTTCGAAACGCCTATGGAGCGAATCTCCGGCTTCGCACGGCCAGCCGGATTCTCTGCCGCGTCGCCCGGTTTCGCACCGGTGCGGTGGAGGAGCTTTTCAGCCACTGTCTATCCTTCAAGTGGGAATTGTGGCTTCCGTCTGCGATCCCGCTGAGTGTCGAAAGCCACGTTGTGCGATCTCGGATTGAACATGAAGGAGCCGCCGTCAGGACGGTTTCTCGCGCGATTCAGCGGCGCATGGCGTCGTTGGGAATTCCTGTGTCCATGCATGTTCCTTCACGCGAATCGGCACTTTTGGAAGAATACCTCGCAGACCCGATGAGCAAACAGAGAATCCTGGTCCACATTGAGGACAACGTGTGTGAGATCAGCCTCGACATGACGGGAGGCCATCTCCATCAACGGGGATACAGGCTGAAGCATACTGGCGCTCCACTCCGGGAAACCCTGGCTGCGGCCATCCTCTTGCGCTCCGGATGGAGCGGGGATACCCCATTGGTGGATGGCATGTGTGGATCGGGAACCCTGGCTGTCGAAGCAGGCCTGATTGCCCGCCGACTGCCACCGGGAGGGGAGAGAACCTTTTTGTTCCAGGCATGGCCCTCTTTCGAAGACAAGACTTGGGGATACATGCGACGGAAAGCCCGTGAGCAGGCAGCTGAGGGTTTAAATGCACCCATCATCGGCGTCGATAGGGATCCTCACTCCCTGGAGGTCTCTGCAGGAAATGCGGCTCGCGCCGGCCTGGAAAAGGACATTCGCTGGGAGCTGGAAGACTTCTTCCAGTGGCGCCCGCAACGGCTAGGCCTCCCGCCAGGGACCGTGGTCCTGAATCCCCCTTACGGCAAGCGATTGAAGGGGAATCCATCCAGGATGTATGAATCGATTGGAACGCATCTTCGGGAGGCTTTCGGGGGATGGCAGGCGGTAGTCCTGGCCCCCGGTCGAGAGCTGGCTGTGAGGCTTCGCTTGCCGACCGCGAGGTTCTGGAGGGTATCCCATGGAGGTTCTCCAATTGTGATCGTTTTCGGTTATCTGAAATGATCGCTCTACCGGTGGACGACCTGCGGGGCGATGCTGTCCTGGATCTCATGGCATGTTAGCCGATCAAAGCCGCCTTTCTGAATCGACCGGGCTCAAGAAACGTCGAAAGCCTGCCCTTGCTTTTCCAGCCTTGCACCCGAAGTTTTCCCACGTGAACCGATATGTCCGTGTTCGAGGGTCAAAGTGAGCGCCAAAGAAATCCGCCGAGAGAAGCTTCTCAAGTCATGCAGGAATCTGACATCCGCCGAGCGAGTCTTGTTGCAGTTGCTTGCAGTCGTTTTCGAGCCGGTCAATCAATCAACGATCCTGAGGTGCCTCCAGCGTTCAGGGATCGAATCCCATAGTGATCGGACCACCTCTCTTCGAACCTTGGCGCCTCGCCTTCAAACACTCTTTGACCTGAATCTCATCGATTCCGCCAATCAGGTGAACCGTGGAATCATCGAGATCGTGTGTCGCGATGCGCTGGCATTCGAGCGGGCCGTCGACCGGGAGAAGATGCTCTCCTACATGGAGGACCGGTCGTACTGGATTGGAGAAGCTTCGGTCAAGGACAGGTGTCACCAGTGTGAAAACCGACTGTCCGGACCGTGGTTGAAGACTGAGTTGGGGCCGCTCTGCCCGGATTGTTTCGGACGGACTGCTCGTTCGATTCTCACGAGTGAGGATATTTCCAAATGGCCCACGGCTCGATGGAAGGAAGCCCTCTCCGGAGGAGGGGATTTGCGCTCCCGCCTGAGAGTGCTCTGGCAATTCAAAAAACTAATCCCCCTGGTTTCGGCCCTCCAGGCCGAAGAATGGGAGGAAGTGGCTTCGCTGCTGCTGGAGAACCTGGGCCTGGACCGTGGACACCCGGCGGATCGGACCGTGAGGGAGGCCGCTGCCGAAGCCCTGCCTCTGCTGGGGGAGAAGGTCATCCCACACCTTAAGGCGATCAGCTCCAGGAGGTGGCCCGCTTTTGCCGGTGCCGTTCAGGTGGCGGCAAACATGAACCCGGAGCAACATGAAGAGCTTCTCCAGCTCCTGAAGAGGGCCGTGAAGCACGGACATCCCGAGGTGCGAAAGACCCTGGCGATGGTCGTCAAGGAAAGTGCAGCCGACTGGGCTGTGGAGATCAAATGGAAGCTCACCCGGGATCGAGAGCCATCGGTGCGCAAGGCGGCCAGCCAAGGGGCCTGGATCGGCGGATTTCGAGGCTGGGGCGAATCACCCTCGCCCGTCCATCCGGCGGTATTCACGACGCCCTTTGGGAGGCTTGCCAAAACGGTCCGGGACGAGCTTCCCCTGAGCGCCGTCCATTTCAGTTCCCGCTCAGTGTATTGCCAACGCCTGCTCAGGGAGCTGAGAATCGGAGTTTATATCGGGGACCAGGCCATGGTTGGCACCGCTTACGGTCTGATGGGAATACACTGCCCCCATCTGTTGCACACAAAGGATCCCATCGCGGCGATCTGCTGCAATCCCTTCAGTTCCGAATGGTTTCAAGGGCAGCCCCATTGGCTCCAGATTCATGCAATCCGCTCAGCCTTCGCCCAGGCACTGACCCTGCTGGAGCCCGATGCGGAGGTGTTGCGATACGTCCTCGAATCCAGTCTCTTGAAGCGAGTTTCCGGAAGTGAATGCGCGGACCTCCTGCGAGCGCTGTGCGCGCGACTGATGGTTGCCGGGCGTGTCGCTGAGACCCGGCAGCTTCTCGAAGAAGCTCCGGAGAGTTTCCAGGGCGAAGGTCTGCGGGGATGGATATCCCTCATCCGGGGAGATCCTGGCGCAGCGGTTGCGCACTACGAAAACGAGCTCAGGCAGCTGAGGCGGCTGACGGGTAAGAAGACCGCTTATTTTTCCGAGTTGGAGGGACTTTTCTATCCACTGGCCCTCATCGTTCAGGGTGATGCCGGCCAGCTCAGCCGCTTGAGCCAACTCGTCGGTTGGGCTGAGTCCAAGGTGCCTGACGGGTCTGTCCTCTCGAGGGGGTACCTCTGCATCAAGGCCATTCTCCACGTCCTCAAAATGGAGCCCGACCTGGCCCGGGAGTGTCTCAGGATGATCCGTGGGGCGACGGATTCGCTCTCGGTCTTCCTGGGCGCCTTGGCTTCCTACTGGTTGGAGGGCGGACTGGATCAGGATCGCGTCGATCAGTTGAGCCGCCTGTTCATGGGGGCGCGTCGACTCGGCCTCAATTGGCTGGCCATGGAATGCGCCGAGCTTCTCCGCTTGACCGAGCAGGATACCCCCTATCGAAGGAAGATCGTAGAGAAGATTGCCGACGAAACGGGTATGCGATCGATCATCGGCTCGTTGAAGATCGAGGAGCCGTGGAAGAGAAGTCTGAGGGCGCTCATCCAGGTGGTGAAATCCACGCGGGAGGACAAGGCCGCTGAATCGGTAAGACAGAGGCTGATCTGGCTGGTAGGCGTCCGTGAGGGCAGGATCGATCTGCAGCCCCTCGAACAGAAGCGGAACGCCAGAGGGGAATGGACCAAAGGGCGTCCGGTGGCTATTGGCCGATTTCAGAAGGGGACCGGTTTGGAGCCTCTCTCACCGCATGACCAGGCCATCAGGGATTCCCTGGTGCGGGATTACCTCCACTACGGGATGGAATACCGTTTCGATCGGGACAAGCTGCTTCCTGCGCTGGTCGGTCATCCGCTCCTTTTTCTGGAGAGAGCCCCCCAGGTTCCCGTCCAGTTTGTGAAGGGAGAGCCTGA
>CAZEOY010000308.1:0-5067 GCA_964513835.1 uncultured Syntrophobacteraceae bacterium | reverse complement strand
TACGACGCGCGCGGGCCAAGAGCACCGCGCCCCGGTGGGTCTCCAGGAAGCGCGAGCCCGGCGACTGGGCCGTCATGTCAAGGAGCGGTGAAACCAGGTTCCGGGAGCATTTCAGATCGAGGTACGCCGCCATGCGGGCCATCGAGAAGATGAAGAGATCCGGCCGAATCGTCAGCGGCGGGCCCATGAAGGTCGACCGCGAGCCCGAGTCCGTGTACGCGGACCTCAACATGATGGACATGCAGAAGTTCATCGAGCAGGCCCTGAACCGATCGAGCTTCAGCCCCGAGGCGGAGATCGCCATCAAGCGCGAGCTTTTCGGGGAGATTGCGGATCTTCTCAAGGAACGCGGCTTCCGCTCCTCGAGGATGAGGCGAAACGAGGGCGAAGTCATCAAGGGCTTCATGGAGGACCCCGTCCAGGCCCTCGGCACCTACGCCGCATCCATGGCCGGCGGTATCGCCAAGAGCGAGGCCGCAGCCGACATGATCAAGGAAGCGAAGAAGCTCGACGAGCGCAGGGAGCCCGAGCGGTACGACATGGCGAAGGAGTACATCGCCGAGCAGCTCCGGAACCCCGACCGCCTCGACCGCGCGATCGCGGCCGCAAAATCCGTCGTGACGTTCAAATACCTGGGCTTCTCGCCCCGAACGATCGCCGTCAACGCCACATCGCTCCTCACCAACACCCCGGCGGCCCTCCACCAGTACGCCATGGGAGGGAAAGGCAGCATGATGAAAGTCGGGCAGGTCCTCTCCGGGGCGACCAAAGATTACGCCGCCGTCATGGCGGGCAAGAAGCTCCAAAACGCCGAGGAGCAGCAGTTCATGGAGAGCCTCAAGGGCTCCCAGGACCTCGAGCAGTACACCCGGGACGCCATGAGCCACCTGGCCGGCGCCTACGGGAAAGGCTGGGCCAAGGCCATGCAGTGGGCCATGTTCGGCTTCGGAAAATCGGAGGAGTGGGTTCGTGGCTCCACGATGCTCGCCGCCTACCGCCTTTCGCGGCAGCAGGGGAAAACCCACGAGGAAGCCGTGGCCGCGGCCAGGAACACCAGCAACAAGGCGCACGGCATCTACGGCAAGGCCTCCATGCCCATGTGGGCCATGGGACAGAACCCGGCGGCCAAGATCGGGCAGATGGGCTACACCTACATGAAATTCGCCCACAACTACCTGCAGCTGCTCGCCGACCTGGGCTTCAAGCAGAAGAACATCAAGGCCGTCGCCTTCGCCCTGCTCGCTCCCGGCGTGGTCGGCGGGGCAGGGGCAACGCTCCTCACCCCGGTCCTCATGGGGATCGCCAGGGCCATCATGCGCATGTTCGACGACGACCGGGATCCGGAGGAGATCGTCCACCAGGTCATGAGAGATACGTTCGGCCAGGCAGGCGAGCACGCTTCCCGCTTCGGCCTGGCGGGGCTGTTCGGGACCGACATCTCCAGCTCCCTCGCCGTAGGTCTCCAGCCGCCGAAGAACCTGCTTGACATGACCGGGCCGTTCGGGGGAGTCATTCTCGATATAGGGCGGGGCGGGCACCACCTGGCGACCGGGCAGGGGCAGAAGGCCTTCGAGTCGTTCGCACCCACGGCTCTCGCCAACCTATCGAGGGCGCAGCGGGAGCTTGCCGGAGCGACCACCCGGACGGGCAATCGCGTTTGGGATGAGCAGGGAAGGCCTTATATTCCTGGTGGGATGGAAACAGCCGCGAAGGCGCTCGGCTTCCGGTCCGCCAGGCGGGGCACGGCCGAGGCCAAGGTCTACGACCTCAAGCGGGAAACCGCCCAGTATGCCGAGCGGCGCAACGCCATCTACGAGAGGTACCGGGCGTACATCGCAACCGGGCAGGCGGACGCCGAGGAATTGCGGGACATCATGGACCAGGTTTCGGAATACAACCGCCGGGTCAAGGAGTCCGGAAAGGCCGGCATCATTCCGTTCATCAGCAAGGGGTCCATGCAGGGGCAGCTGCGGCAGATGCAGCGGCCGAGCATGGCCACACTCAGGGGCATCAGAGCAGCCAACGAATAGGAGGGCGACATGCACAAAGCGTATCCGCTGGACCCGAACCTCCGCGAGATCCGGAGCGTCCAGACCATACCGGACATCCTCAACCTTGCGATCAGCTCGGCCGGCTGGACGGCGGTGCAGCTGCCGGCAGGAGTCGCCTGCAAGGCGGTGCTCATGCAGACCAGGGACGGTTCGGCCTGGCAGATGAGCCACCTGGAGGCAGGCACCCGGTACATGACCGTCGGAACCTCGCTCGGGATCGACCTGGCGGGGAAGGATGAGGCCATCCTCTGCTACGCCAAGGGGACGACGAGCACAACGCTCGAGGTGGTGTTCCTGGATTAGGACCACAGAAGGAAGACGTCATGAGCTACGTTTGGGCGCCGAATGCGCAGCTTTCCAAGATTGCGGGGCGGGGGACCGCCAGCCGGGTGATGATCGCTCAACCCTTCTGGAAGGCCGTGCTCAAGTCCTCCACGAAGAACGACCAGGGCGACGCAGGCACCTTCACCCGAAGCACGACCGCCACCTACATCGACCCGGCAGACGGGTTGCTCAAAACGGCGGCAATCAACTCGCCGAGGTTTGAGGAGAAGGGCCTGCTCATGGAGGGGCAGGGGACGAATCTATATACATACAGCAACACGTTCAGTCCAGTCAGGGCATCAGTAGCAGCAACGCATCCATCTCCAGACGGCTCTAACAACGCCACCAAGCTGAGAGAAGATACGACCGATTCGAATGATCACTATATGTTCAAATCTTTTCCTGTGGCCTCCATTGCTGACAATGCTGTATGCACATATTCGTTCTTTGCTAAAGCTGGAGAACGCACATCCATTGTGGTGGCGGCAGTAAGCAAAGCCGCCGTCCAAACCGGATATGGCACCGTCAACCTGATCACGGGTGAAGTCACGGTCAATTCGGTGCCCATTGGAGTAGTTTCCGTCGGTAACGGATGGTATCGAATTTCAATTAGCTCAAATGTTGGCGCTGGGGCGTCGAATCCCTATGTAAGAGCAACCCTCAAAAATGAGGCAGGCAATGTCTCTTACACAGGAAACGGAACGTCTGGTATTTACCTTTGGGGCGCTCAAGCCGAAGCCTCCCCAATTCCCACCAGCTACATCCCCACGACCACGGCGGCAGTTACACGCACGGCAGACTCATTCTCCTGGCCACTCACTGACGCGCTCAAGGACATTCTGAGCAACGAGGTCGGGGATGGAGTTGCAGCAGGAACTGTAGTGCTCGATTGGTATCCAGGCTATGCAACTGCTTCCAGTGCGGTTCCAAATGGCGACTATCAGATTCTAAGATGCTATTCGGGGCACACCTTACTTAGGTTTGCGAAGGGTACCTCCTTCCGAGCTATTGCCGGTCATGATGGTACGGTATGGCCAGAGGTGATAGATGTGAACACCACAATAGGTGAAAGGTATCCAATCATCGTGAGATGGAGCAGCATTACAAGTAAGATACAGCTTGGGATTAAAGACCCGTCGTTGCGTTTCGGGTCCATGCTGACTTTCGATGGTGCATTCAATCTTGGAACGAACTTGGATCTGCATGGAAATAGCAATCCCTATCCAGCCCACTACAAGAATCTGCGCATCTATCGCAGATGGCTTACGGATGCCGAGCTGGCAAGGCTGTAAGGAGCAAGCATGAACCAACCACCGACAAACTTTCACCCGGCCAGGCTCTCGGACCGGGACTACGCCATTGCCGCGGAGATGCTCCAGGTGGACGTGGCTACGGTTCGCGCGGTCTGCGCAGTGGAGGCCGCAGGCTCCGGGTTCCTGCCGGATGGCCGGCCGAAGATCCTCTTCGAAGGCCACATTTTCTGGAAGCGGCTCAAGGCAAACGGGTGTGACCCGATGAAGCATGCCCCGGGAAACGAAGACATCCTCTACCCCACCTGGACGAAGAAGCACTACGTGGGCGGCGCCGGCGAATACGGCAGGCTGGACCGTGCCGAGAAGATCGATGTTGTGGCGGCGAACGAGTCGGCTTCCTGGGGAATGTTCCAGATCATGGGGTTCAACTACGGGCTCTGCGGGTACGATCACGTCTACGACTTCGCCATGGACATGGGGGTTTCCGAAGGCAAACATCTCCTCGCCTTCTGCGGGTTCGTGAAGCGGGCCAGCTCGGGCGGGAAAGCCCTCGTTGCGTACCTCAGGGCAAGGGACTGGGCAGGGTTCGCCCGCGGCTACAACGGGCCCGGGTACCAGGCGAACCAGTACGACGTGAAGCTCGCCAAGGCGTACACCCGTGCAAGGAAGGAAGGAGCCGTAGCATGATCGAAAATCTGTTCTTTCTGGGCGACTACAAGGTGTGGGAAGAGGGGGAAACCAGGCCCCCGGTCATCGGGCAATACCAGGGCCAGCCGGTCTACCATGTCCTCGAGAACGACCCCGTGAAGATCGCCGCACTCAAGGCGCTCCCCGAGTACCTGGCGAGCGGATACCTTGAGCTTACTGCAAGGCATGGCGATCTCGCCCTGCAGATCCTCGAGCGCAAAGACGACCAGGGGAACGTGATCGGCTACATGGCCCCGCACCGGTTTGCGGGAGTGGACGCCCAGGACGAGCCGGCGCAGCCCGACGAGACTTTTCCGACCCAGGTGGTGTTCGCATCCCAGGTGGACCAGGCCGTCATCCAGCTCAAAGCACGAGTGAAGCTGCACGCCCTGGCGTTCATAAAGGCCAACCCGGCCTGCACCCTCGACGCTGTCCTGGCCGACACGTCAGCAAACCTCGACGACGCGGCCGCAGCACTCCTCACGGTCCTCATGCCCATCTACATAGGCGGGGCGTTTCAGGCGGGGCTCATTGCCGAGGGCTCGTTCGAGGCCTTCCGGAATTTCGTGGCGGTTCACCCGGAAGAAGTCCTCCTCGCGTTCTAATCCAGCGGCATCGACATCTGATCGTGCTTCATGCAGCGTTGCGCCATCCATTGGTCGATGTCGGCGGTCAGGGCGCAGACGGCCGAGCTCGGTCCGCTGATCTTTCTCACCGGGAGATCCAGCTCGCGAAACCATCGCTTGCACGTC
>CAZEOY010000307.1:0-5101 GCA_964513835.1 uncultured Syntrophobacteraceae bacterium | reverse complement strand
GGCCACGGCGGGCGCGACCCCGGCGCCACCCACTACCTGAGCGACGGCTCCGGCTGGACTTCGTTCGAGCGCTATTACGCCTCCATCTTGCAGTACGCTGCGCAGCTTGCCGCCAGGCAAGATTGGTGCGCTGCCCAGGAACAGTACGAGCTGGCCCAAAGCGTGCGCCCTGTTGCGGCAGTCGAGCCCACGCTGGCCTTTGTCATCAACCAGTGCTCGCCTCCCACCGCCACCTGGTTGGTGGGCTCCAGGGTGCCGGTTGCCGTCACGGTGACGGAGAGAGCGCCCAGGACCGCCGGCCGGGTCTCGTAGCGGATCGCCGGAGCGTCGTTTCCCGCCACCCACTGCAAGATCAGAAAGACAAGAACGAGGGTCGCCGCGCTCCAGCCGACCCACGCTTTAAGGCGACGTGCTCTGCCAGGAGATAAGGAGGATCCCAGGATCTCCCGGATGTCAAAATCACTGTTCGATTCTTGGGGTTTCATTGAGTACCTTCCACGTGTCTGTCATGCTGGATTCACCGAGTCATTCTTCGCGACCTCACTGCCGGCCTCCGGCGTCCAGCCTCCCCCCAGTGTCTTGAAGAGTCGGATCAGGTTGGAGCTGACCGTGCCGTCGCTTTGGGCCAGCTGGTCCTCGAAGCTCAGCAGGGAGCGCTGGGCGTCCAGGACGTCACCGAAATCGATCTGCCCGGCCATGTACCGATCCCACGATAAACTTGCCGCCTGGCGGGCCGCACTGGATGCCTCTACGAGCGCCCGGCGCCTGTTTTCCTCTTGGGCATAGGCCGCGAGGGCGTTTTCCACTTCTTCGAGGGCTTTCAGGACGGTGGATTCGTAAGCGATGAGCGCCTGCTCCTGCAAAGCCGACTGGGCTTCGATGTTGTTCCTGATGGCTCCCCCATTGAAGACCGGGATCGTGAGTGTCGGCCCGAAATTGAAGGAGCGGCTGCCCGCCAGGAACAGATTGCTGAAGGTGAGGGCATCCAACCCCAGGGACCCCTTCAACGTCAGCTTCGGATAGAGCTCGGCGGTGGCCGCACCGACGCGGGCGGTCTGTGCAGCCAACTCTCTTTCGGCCCGTCGCACGTCGGGCCTTCGCCGCAGGAGATCCGCCGGGACCCCCACTGCGGTTTCACATGGCGCGCCGGGGATGGGTCGGCGCTCGTGGAGCAATCCATGCACGGCCCCCGGCGCCTGCCCCAGAAAGATGGCCAAACGGTTCCTGGACTCCTCGATGGATGTTTGCAAAGTCGGTATCTGGGAGCGGGTGCTCTCGAGATTGTATCGGCTCTGCTGGACGTCCAGATCCGTGGCAAGCCCCGCCTGGCGCCGATACTCGGTCAGGCGATAGGTCTCCTCCTGGGTCTCGAGGTTCTGCTCCGCCGCCGTGAGCCTTGCCTGAAAGGTGCGCACGTCCAGGTAGCTCAACCCCACTTCGGCCGCCAGTGAGACCAGTACATCGCGGAGGTCTTCCTCCCGGGCCTGCAGATCGGCTGTTGCGGCCTCCACGGAGCGCCGCGTTCCTCCGAAGATGTCCAATTCCCACGCAGCATCGAGCCCTGTTGAAAAGAGGTCCACTTCGGCGCCTCCCCCGGTCTCCCTGCTCCCCCGGCTCTTGGTGAAAGAGGCCGAACCGTCCACGGACGGGTAGAGGTCGGACTGTGCGATCTTCCGGCTGGCGCGGGCCTGGCGCACCCTCGATTTTGCCTGCCTGAGATCCAGGTTGGCCTTCACCGAACGCCGAACGAGGTCAGAAAGGACGGGATCGTTGAATACATCCCACCACTCTGCCAGCTCACCGTCGGCAACTTTGCCCTCGTGCAGCCCACCTTGCGGCTGGACGTTCCAGGCCGCGGGAGGAGTGTAATCCGGAGGCGCATAATCGGGTCCTGCGGCGCATCCGACGTTCACCGCCATCACCAATGATGCAAGGAGCCACAGTCGGAAAGCACCGCTTCTGTCCTCTCTTCTGGCATTCACGAAAAATCTCATCTTCTCCCTGTCGTGCTTCACCTTACTGCAAGGAAGCATCAGTATTTCGCGGAACAGACAATGTTGTCGAGTCAAGCGCAGGGGCGGGGTTTACCCCCGCCCCTCCCTCGGCGCAACAACTCAGTCCGGCATTCACGGACAGATCTTCAGGCCTTCATTTCAGTTGCTCTTTTGGGGAGGCTCCGGTCTCGGGAGCTCGACACTCGACTCCAGAGTCAGACCGGTATCCGAAACGCTGTATTTGCGAAGCACAGGACCCGTAACGACGTAGAGCACACCGTCCCCTGCCCAGCAGCCCGCCGCCCCGCCCACGGGAGGGAACGGAGGAGTCTGCTCGGTGCTCGTTGCATCTTTCGAGGCGGTTTGCGGAGGTGGCTCGGGCCTGGGCAGATCCAGCGTTGTCAACAGGCCCATGCTGCTCCTTTCAACCTGCAGGATTCTGTGCCCCTGAAGCACGTAGAGGTATGCGTCGTCTGCACAGAGGCCGCCCGGACCCCGCATGAGATGCGGGGGAGGTTTGGGACGGTCCGTCATCTGGGCGTTTGAGCGAGCGACACCCATGCCCCAGCTCAGGGCGAGCGTCATAACAGTCAACATCCACACGGTCCGTTTGGTCATCTCTTATCCTTCATTTCTTTCGATCCATCGGTTGAGCCCCGATCAGCCAGCTCATCGGGGGATCTCACATCCCTTGCCTGGTCCGCAGGCCATAAAGTGTGCATTGGCACCGATCACCCCCTTTCTCCCTGGAATCGAGCTCAGAGGCTCGAAACAACCTGTTTCAGGCAGGGGCGCCATGCAGCCACCCCTGCGGCATTCGGGGCTGAGGGGGGGCGACCGGCCAGGCACTCGGGCGCCACCCTGCCTCCATCCTGAATGTTGCCTGGATTGTAGCCATGGATTTTGGAGAAATTGTGGAGGCGAAATGTAAAGAATGTGGAGATGCGCTTCCGGGGGTCGCCAACCATTGACTTGAGAGCTGGATACTGGATACTGGATGCATCGATACTCGATGCCGAGGTTTATGACTTTGCCGCTGAGAACGAGTGGAGTGAGATGAAGCTGAATTTCAAACAGAAGGTTTTCCTGACGCTCCTTTTGAACAGCCTGGTCATCGCGATCAGCATGCTGCTCATCGCCGGGTACTACGCCGCCCGCAATTTCGAGGAATATGTGACCAGGGTGGAAGCGAAGAAGCTGGCTGAGCTGGTGGATCTGCTGGGTCAGGAGTACCAGAAGAACGGGAGCTGGAATCCGCTTCTGGACAACCTGGGGCATTGGCTGGCGGCGGTCGGCATCAGGCCGGGACCGCCTCCGGGAGCGGATGGGATGCCCGCCCGTCCTGTTTTCCCTCCTCCTCTCCCTCCCGCACAGGATCATCGGGAAGTGCCGCAGAAATCAGGAGTGGAGAAAACTCCATCGGCGCGGCAGGGCTCCGGGGACTCCCGGCCCCCATTCCAAGCGAAACCGCCCCGTTTTGCCCTCTTCGATTCCGAGCGGCGCCCTCTCGGCGGGGCCGAGCCGCCCACGGCGGGCGGCTACCAGTTGATGCCGATCCAGGTGGAGGACCGGGTGGTGGGTTGGCTCGGGGTGCGTGAGCACAGGGGGCCGCCCCATCCCCTGGACGTCGAATTCCTCCGTCACCAGGCGCAGACCTTCTACACTGTTGGCGGTGTGGCTCTGGTCCTGGCCATTCTGGTCACCTGGTCCTTGTCCCGGCACCTCCTGGCTCCCGTGAAGGCCCTCGCCCAGGGCACACGGGCTTTGACATCCCGTCGGTTCGAAACCCGGGTCGAGGTGCAGTCGCAGGATGAGCTCGGTCAACTGGCTTCGGATTTCAATGACATGGCCCAGGCGCTGGAACGATACGAGCAGTTGCGACGGCAGTGGATGGCCGACATCTCCCATGAGCTGAGGACTCCCCTGGCGGTTCTCCGTGGGGAGATCGAGGCCATGCTGGACGGAGTGAGGGATCTGAGGCGCGATGGGTTGGAGTCTCTCCATTTCGAGGTGCTCCACCTCAATCGGATTGTGGAAGACCTCCATGATTTGTCTCTCATTGAGTCCGGATCATTTCATGCGGCCTTGACGGCCGTCGCCCCCCTCGAAGTGCTCGAGGAGACCCTGAAGTTTTTCCAAACCCGCTTTGAACAGCGCGGCATCACCATCGAGTCGGACGACTCCGGTGCCGGGGAGGTGTCCATTCTGGGGGATGCCGATCGGCTGAAGCAGCTGTTTTCCAACCTGCTGGAAAATACCCTCCGGTACGCCACGGCACCGGGTCTCCTTCTGGTCTGGCACGAGACGGCAGACGGGCGTCTTCGCATCCATTTCGAGGATTCGGGGCCCGGCGTACCTCCGGACTCCCTCGATCGGCTGTTCGACCGGCTCTACAGGGTCGACAAGGCTCGGAGCCGGGCAGAGGGTGGGAGCGGCCTCGGCCTGGCCATCTGCAGGAGCATTGTGGAGTCTTTCGGGGGCAGGATCGAGGCGTCTAACGGTGCCCGCGGAGGATTGAGGATCAGCATGGAGTTTCCTGTCGCTTCGGGCGAACAGGTCAGATGAGGGTTTTAAAGCAGGGAGAAGAGCCGTGGAGGGGCGTGAGATCCTGATCGTCGAGGACGAGGTCAAGATTGCGGAAATTCTCAAAGATTACCTGACTCGGGCCGGGTTCAGAGTCACCCGCCTCGACCGGGGAGACGGCGTGGTCTCCCGTGTGAGACAGAGCCCGCCCGACCTCATTCTGCTCGACCTCATGATCCCGGGCCTGGACGGCATGTCGGTCTGCAGAGAGGTCCGAAAATTCTCCGAACTGCCCATCATCATGATCACCGCGCGGGTCGAGGAAGTGGATCGGTTGCTCGGCCTGGAGCTGGGGGCAGACGATTACATCTGCAAACCCTTCAGCCCCAGGGAGGTCGTTGCACGTGTCAAAGCGGTGCTGAAGAGAACGACCTCCAAGCCCCGGTCTGACAATCCCCTCACGGCCAGCGGGGTGGCCCTGGATCCCGAGACGCACCAGGTGCTTGTGGGAGGACATGAGCTCCGGCTGACCCCGTGCGAATACAATCTGCTCAAGACGCTTCTAAGTCACCCCAATCGGATCT
>CAZEOY010000306.1:0-5107 GCA_964513835.1 uncultured Syntrophobacteraceae bacterium | reverse complement strand
AAGACGAGCTTGCTCTCGGTGCTGTCCGGATCGACGCATAAATAGCCCAGCCGCTCGAACTGGAGAGGCTCACCCGGAGACGCCCCCGCCAGGCTCGGCTCCGCCCGGCAGTCGGGGAGAACCTCAAGTGAATGGGGATTGATGTAGGACTTGAAGTCGAGTCCCTTTTCGGCGTCGGCCGGGTTCTCTTTCGTGAACAGCCGGTCGTAGAGCCGGACCTCCGCCGGCAGCGCGTGCTCGGCCGAAACCCAGTGGAGGGTGGCCTTGACCTGCCGGCCGTCGGGGGCTCCCCCGCCGCGGGTCTCGGGATCGTAGGTGCAGCGCAGCTCGACCACCTCCCCGGTCTTCGCGTCTTTCACCACGTCAGTGCACGTCACAAAATAGGCGTAACGGAGTCGCACCTCGCGCCCCGGAGCGAGCCGGAAGAACTTCTTAGGCGGGCTTTCCATGAAATCGTCGCGCTCGATGTAGAGCACCCGCGAAAACGGGACCTTCCTCGTGCCCATCCCCTCGTCCTCGGGGTTGTTGATGGCATCCATCTCCTCCGTCTGCCCTTCGGGATAATTCTCGATGACCACGCGGAGCGGCCGGAGCACGGCCATGAACCGGGCGGCCCGCTTGTTCAGGTCCTCCCGGAGGCAGTACTCGAGGAGGGCCAGGTCCACCAGGCTTTCCTTCTTCCCGACTCCAATGCGCTCGCAGAAGCTCCGAATGGCCTCGGGTGTGTAGCCTCGGCGCCGCATGCCCGCAAGAGTCGGCATTCTCGGATCGTCCCAACCCCTCACGTGTTCTTCCTGAACCAGCTGCAGCAGCTTGCGCTTGCTCATGATGGTGTAGCTGAGGTTCAACCGTGCGAACTCGATCTGCTGCGGGTGATACACACCCAGTTCATCGAGATACCAGTCGTAAAGGGGACGATGGTCTTCATACTCCATGGTGCAGATTGAATGTGTAATGCCCTCTATGGAATCCGAGAGCCCATGAGCATAGTCGTACATGGGATAGATGCACCATTTGTTCCCGGTTCGATGGTGTTCTTCGTGCTTGATGCGGTACATCACCGGGTCCCGCATGTTGAGATTGGGTGACGCCATGTCGATTTTGGTACGGAGCACGCATTCACCGTCCGTGAATTCGCCGGCGCGCATCTTCTCGAACAATGCGAGATTCTCCTCCACCGTTCGGTTCCGATACGGGCTGTCCTTACCCGGCTGAGTCAGCGTTCCGCGGTATTCGCGAATCTCATCGGCCGTCAGATGGTCCACGTAAGCTTTGCCCATCCTGATGAGCTCCACAGCCCAGTTGTAAAGCTGCTCAAAGTAGTCCGAGGCATAATAGAGACGCTCCCCCCAGTCGAAGCCCAGCCAGCGCACATCGGCCTGGATGGAATCGACGTATTCCATCTCCTCCTTGCTTGGATTCGTGTCGTCAAAGCGGAAATTGCAAAGCCCCCCGAATTCTTGGGCCAGTCCGAAGTTCAGGCAAATGGACTTGGCGTGCCCGATGTGCAGGTACCCATTGGGCTCGGGCGGAAAACGGGTCACAACCCGGCCTCCGAAGCGCCCCGATTCATTGTCTTCGATGATTCTGCTGCGGATGAAATTGGGTGGGGGGGTAAAGTCGTTGCCCATTCTGAAGTATTCCTTTCCATAAGGCTCATGGTCAGAGCAGTCGCGTCATGGCCGGCTCAAACCGTCGAGCGCATCAGCAATAAAAGGCAGCCCGCATCCGCCCCGCATTCCTTCACCTCTCACGCCACGATGCATCACCGGGCGGAAGCCGAGCCGTAACATAGCGGTCGCGTGACCCAACGTCAATCTTTGAAAACAACGGAATTGTGCCAAAATGCGAACGAGCTTATCAAGGTCATCCGTTCGAGCCGGCACCCCTGGGGCACACCCACTCTTGAATTCCAATGGCACGATGGGTGGCACGGGCCAATCGAGGCTTGCTCGTAGTCGAGCAGTCCCAAATGGGCCAGATTCGCTGAGCCCATGGCGCCCCGGTTGGCGCCGGACATTCAGGTCATCGCCCCTGCCAACTTGTCTGTACCTGAAGCTCGAAACTCAAGACCCTACCCCTCCCCTCTCGAAGAGAAGATCGAATCCAGAACCTCCTGCAGCGATCGAACACCCGAGCACCGTGCACCCAGATCGGACGGCAGCCGTTCGGCGTTGCTCCGGGGGATGAGGTGGTTTTCAAATCCGAGCTTGAGTGCTTCGGCAACGCGCAGCACGCCGTGGGTCACACCCCGCACTTCTCCCGCCAGCCCCACTTCCCCCCACACCACCAGGCCGGGTGGAACGGGCTGGTCGAGGTAACTGCTCATAAGGGCCGCCATCATGGCCAGGTCCACAGCGGGCTCTACCAGTCGCACCCCTCCGGCCACGTTCACAAAGACATCCTGCTGGGAGTAATTGAACCCGAGCTTCTTTTCCATCACCGCCAGAAGCAGCGACAATCGATTGGCGTCCACCCCCATGCTGGTGCGCCTTGGCTGCACCCAGCCGGACCCGCTGACCAGCGCCTGCAGCTCTACGAGGAGCGGCCGCGTGCCTTCAACGGAGCACACGACCACCGAGCCGGAAACGCCCACCGGACGCTCGGCCAGGAGCAGCTGGGAGGGGTTGGGTACCTCGTCCAGGCCGGTCTCCTTCATTTCGAAGACACCGATCTCGTTGGTGGATCCGTAGCGGTTCTTGACGGCGCGGAGGATTCGGAAGGCGTGAGTGCGATCGCCCTCGAGGTAAAGGACGGTGTCCACCAAGTGCTCCAAAGCCCTTGGGCCGGCGATGGACCCTTCCTTGGTCACATGTCCGACGATGAGCACGCTCACGGTCTTTTCCTTGGCAAGACGCATGAGCTGGTTGGCGCACTCACGCACCTGGCTGATGGAGCCCGGGGCAACCTCCAGGCCACGGGTGCTGATCGTCTGGATGGAGTCCAGGGCCAGGATATCCACGGGGTGATGCTCGAGGGTGTCGAGGAGGGGCTCGAGACTGGTTTCCGCCAAGACATGGATTTTGGAGCCGTCGAGCCGCAGCCGCTCGGCCCGCAGTCGGATCTGCTGGGGGCTTTCCTCGCCCGAGACGTACAGCACCCTTCGGTTCTCTCCCCAACGAGCCAGCGCCTGCAAAAGGAGCGTCGATTTTCCGATTCCCGGATCGCCCGCCAGGAGCACCATGGACCCCGGAATCATGCCGCCTCCCAGAACCCGGTCCCACTCGTTGATTCCCGTGACCCAGCGCTGCTCCTCGGCTGCGGGTACTTCCGCCAGCGTCTGGAGCCTGCAGACCACCGCCTTCAATCCTGGATGGCGGCGGGAGGATTTGCTCTGGGTCTCCTCGACGAGGCTGTGCCACGTCTGGCATTCCGGACAGCGTCCCAGCCATTTGGTGCTGAGGTACCCGCACTGCTGGCATCGATACGCCAGCTTCACATCAGCCATGAGAAATCAATCCTCCGGTATGTTGCAGCGAAAGTTCCTTCCGGCTTGCAGCCGATGATTGGAGAGTATTGAGAGAAGCGGCCTCAGGATAGCATTTGATCCGGGCACTGGGCTAATGCAAAAGCACCTGCAACCTTTGTTTCGATGGTTCATCAGGCCGGGCCGGCAAGGATCTCTCAACCCTCGGGTCCGACAGGGGCAGCTTCGCAGGGATGGAGGCGGCAGCCAAGAAGATGGACGGCATCGAGAAAATCCTCTATGAACGGAGGTGTGCGTTCCTGATCGATCCCAAAGCCGTTGATTTATAATATGAACAAGTATGGATGGGTCAACCTCCATTGGACATGGCGCCCATCGGGCATCATGCAATTTGAACAGATCGCAGAACATACCGGGAGGAGAGGATGAACGGATCAACCGAGTTGGCCAGGGTTTACCGGGAAGCAAAGCTCATTGCATTGGCTATGATGGCCGGATTGGCGTTTTATACGGGCATCGTCGAGTTTTTTGTCTTCCAGGTCGATTCGTTCAGCGGTTATGGTCCTGAGAAGGTTGAAGGATATAAGGACTACTTCATTCTGGGGGGCGTATTGGCGTTCGTTATCATACGAGCGGCCAGAACCTCGATTATGAGACGGGAGCCCGATGACTCCCTCGACACTCTGCTGAGCAGGCTCAAGATCGCGAACATCGTCGTGTATGCCATTGCTGAGATTCCGGCCATACTGGGCCTGGTGCTTTTCCTCTTCACCGGCGACCGGAAGGATTTCTATATCCTGGGGGTTTTTTCCATCCTGGCAATGGTTCTCTATTTTCCCAAGCTTTACCACTGGGAGGTCTGGCTGCAGCGGAAATCATGAGCTATCCCCTTACGGCAGGGGCACGGTGTTTGGGTTTATTTCGACCTGATAGGTCCGCACCCGGGAAACCATGGAACGGTGCGGAACCTGAGTTGAGCCGTTCGCAATTCTCTCAAGGGAAGGAAGGACGGGCATGAGACCCGCCCCTGCGTTTGACCGCTTCACCTCTCAGAAAGGGGAGGAAGGCTTGCTTCTGATCATTGAGAACGATCCGGAGGTTCCCCTCGGGATTCTGGGGTCATTGCTGAGCCAGGAGGCCTTGAGCGCACGAGTGCTCAGGGTGCACGGAGGCGAGTCGTGCGACAGTATGGCGAGTGTGGCCGGTCTTGTGGTGCTGGGTGGAGCCATGAGCACCTCCGAAACCGAGCGTTTCTCCTTTCTCACCAAGGTCAAGCGTCTCATGCAAGATGCTTTGGACTCCGGTCTGCCGGTGCTGGGCATCTGCCTGGGCGGCCAGCTTCTGGCAGAGGTCGCAGGTGGGCAGGTCCGCTATCTCACCGATGGCGAAAAGGGTCTTCACGACATCATCCTCAGCGGGGAGGCGAGGAGGGACCCTCTCTTCTCAGGGCTTCCGGAACGCTTTCCCGTCTTTCAGTGGCACAGCGATTCTATTCTCGCTCCGGAAAGCTCGGTTCTCCTGGCCGGTTCGCCCCGATGTCCTCACCAGGCATTCCGTATCGGGCCGAACGCCTACGGCATCCAGTTTCACCCCGAAGTTGATGGATCCATCGTGGCATCCTGGGCTGCCCCTGATCCCGGAGCAGCGAGTTCGGACGGACCTCGTACCCGTCGTAGGGGC
>CAZEOY010000305.1:2662-5119 GCA_964513835.1 uncultured Syntrophobacteraceae bacterium | reverse complement strand
GCCATTGCACCGAGAATTCAACCAGCCTATTATAGATCAATATGTCTTGTGCGGCTGCTTCCATGTCACTTTTTCTCCGCATGGCACAGCAGGCTGAAGACAAGGTGATTTACTGCAAAGGACATTTTTTTATCGTTGGAATTTGAAAATATAAATAATTGCAGATCTCACTGACTAGCAGGATTCAGTGTCGATGTATATTTATAGTCTCAAGAAAGTCAAACTATAAGGATATAGTCATGAAAAGAGTGAGTTTTTTCTATATAACTATGTTTTTGGCATTCTCTATTTTAACATATGGTTGTGCCACCAATGATACCCAAACAATTAAACCAACAGCTATAATAGAGAAAAACAATTTCATATATCATGATCAAAAAATTACAGTTGGTCAGATTGAAGGGTATCCCGAAGCAGTAGGCTTATTAAAAAGTTCGCTGATTAATGCATTATTTACCATGTATACTGATTTATCAAAAAATGCAGATTATTATATTACAGGATCGATTTTTGCCAAAAAAGCCGTTAGAAAGAGAATATATGTTTATCATACTGTTAGCTTAAGGCTTGTTGATTCAAATGGTGACATTGTAATGAAAATTAATAATAGCCAACCAATACTACAAAATCAGCTTGATGAATTTTGTAATCGGATTGTACAATCCATGAAATAATTTTAGGAGCCATCTGAAATCTAGACATTATATTATATATTGTCTTAGTTTAAATACAGTCAATCTCTTGAATGTAAAACATATAACAAACTTAACTACTTGACAAATTATAGAAAGGAGAAATGTACGATGAGAAAGATGATGGTACTTATGTCGTTATCAGCTCTTGTGTTAATTACGATGGGCTGTACTAGCAATCGTGGCTATATCACTCTAAACACTTATCCTCCAGGAGCGGAGGTTTATCTGAACGATGTGATGAAAGGCGAGACACCTCTCACCTTTGACTATGATATAAGCCGAACAGCAGAACTTAAGGTGAAGAAGGACGGATACCAAACATTAGTTGAAGAGCTCAGCAAGGGCTGGGTTGTGAGTGAGGCCTACAAAGGCAATTTCAACAAGGAATATCAAAAAACCAATGGCAGCAGTGAGCGCGTATGGAAGGTCCGGACAACACGCAACTTAATTGAGAAATAATAGCGATACAGGTTGGGCGGGTCTGACACCATGACAGAACCGAACATCAGGCCTGCCCACACTTCAATGCTGTTGACTTAAGGAAAGACAGGACGATGTAGGTTGGGTTGAGGCCCTTGCGAAGCCAAACGGAAAAGCCGATTCATGTTGGGTTTCGCTCTCGCTCAACCCAACCTACGTGTCGCTCTTCAGCGTTAAGTCAACGGGATTGTGCCCACACCTGCCCCGGCAGCCTCTGAGGGACTGAGGGACCCGGTGAGTTCTGGAGCGCACGCGGAGGACCGGTTTCACGGGCTGCAGCAGCATTCCCGCGGGAGCGGCTGCACAGGCGGTCCGGCCCTGTGCTCAGCCAGGTAGGCCTCCGCATTCATGATCTTCTGCGTACGTTTCAGGACCCTGATCACAAAAGGGATTTCCTTCATCTTCACCTGCCGAATCCAGTACCACCAATCCCTTTCCCCTGCGGTGTTCAATACGGACCGCCGCCAGGTCTCCGCATAGAGCTCAAAGAAACGATCCACCCCCAGTCGGGGCTCCCACAGCACATGGTTCATATCGTACTTGAACCACGGCTGCGCACGAAGAAGCGGTTCGAGACCACGATAGTATTCCGTTCCGGGAAGAGGGGTCAGGATCGAGTAGCCGGCGCGCTGCAGGCCATGCCGTTTCACAAAGTCCCAAAGCTCCCGGAAATCCGCCTCTCCCCAATCGGGGTTGACCACGAAATTGCCGGTGGTTCCGAACCCGAGAGCCCGGGCCGTTTCAACAGCCCTGATGATCTGATCCGGCCCCGAGTCTTTGTTCAGACTGGCCAGGTACTGGTCTGAAGCTCCCTCGAAGCCGAAGAAGATGTCGAACTTGTCCGCCAGGGGCCGCCAGGCTTCCAGCAGGTGGGGATGGCGCGAGACGATATCCGTCCGGCTCTGAACAAGCATCCACTTCTTCCTGATCCCTCTCTTCCTGAGCGCCTCGCAAAGCTCCCGGCTGCGCGCCTCCTGGTACCAGAACAGATCATCCACAACGAAGACATTCTCGCCCGTGCCGGCTAAATCTTCGACTACCGATCCGATGGGGCGTTCGCAATAGTTTCTGCCGTGCAGCTGCCAAACCGAACAAAATTTGCACCGGAACGGACAGCCCCTGGCAGTCTCGATGAGCCACACGGGGCGCAGTTGCACGCAATGATATCGATTCCGATATTTCGCCACCAGGTCTCGAGCGGGCAGAGGAATCGTGTCGAGCCCGGGCGGATGGACCGATTCGGGGGTCGAGACCCAGCCTTCATGGGTGCGCAGCCGAAGTC
>CAZEOY010000305.1:0-2652 GCA_964513835.1 uncultured Syntrophobacteraceae bacterium | reverse complement strand
GCGGAGAAGCTCCCCACGAACTCGGCGACGCCCTCGAATTCGCCGCCCTCGAGGGGGGCCGCGTAGGATGCGGCAGCAGCTCCCCCCGCCACGATCAACGCCTCGGGAGCGAATCGGCGAACAGAGCGCGCGACATCGAGGGCAGACTCGAACTCCCGGGCATGGGGCACGGTGATCCCGACCACCTGCGGTCGAAGACGGCGAGCAAAGGTCGCCGCACGCCGATCAAAACGCTCATCGATCAAGACGGTTTGATGCCCGGCGGCGCGGGCGGCAGCTCCCAGATACTCCAACCCGAGAGGTTCCACTCGAAAGAAGGGACCGAGTCCAAATTCCTCATTTCCGGGTCTTGAGCGTACCAGAAGCAGTTTCATCAGAGGATTCCAATGCTTGAATGGTATCACACGTCGATTGCGCTGCTGCCATCGTCGAATGTGCCATGTAACATTTGATGCAGAATAGTGTCAACATGAGGGAAAAGCCATGCGGGATGACTATTGACAGGGTTGGAACGCGCTAGAATAATACTTCCCGGGCTATGTTCATTGGATTGTGACAGATCTCTGGGGACTATTTCTGCATCTGGAATGCGCTCCGGGAACAGAATGAATCAGTCTGCCCCCAACCACCTCCGCGCCAGAAGGACAGCCTTCAATGCCGTCTTGCTGTCTGCTCTGCAAATCCGCTGAGTGCCGGCCTCTCATCCGGGAGGAGTCGTGGCAATACTACCGCTGTGAGCAATGCGGGCTGGTGTTTTTGCACCCCCAGCCGTCAACCGCCTTTCTGCTCAGCCACTATCAGGGCTACCTGCCCTCAGCCGACCCGGAGATCCAATCCTGGCATCGCCTCATGCAGGGCGTGTCCGAGAAGGCTGCCGTTCTCATCGATTCGAATGTTTCCCAGCCCGGCACCCTTCTCGACGTCGGCTGCGGTTATGGATTCTTCCCCGGACTCATGTCACGCCGTGGCTGGCATGCGGAAGGCATCGAGATTTCAGAGCACGCACGGCGTTATGCCAGGGAGCATCAGGACATCGAAGTGACGTCCGAACCCCTTCCCAGGCCTGATTGGGAGGACGGACGCTTCGATGTGATCACGCTCTTTTACGTCATCGAGCACCTCCCGAATCCCGTCGAAACCCTGAAAGAGGTTTTCAGGTTATTGAAGCCGGGCGGGCTGGTTCTTCTCAGATGGCCTCACACCACCCCCATCGTGCTGCTTTTGAAGCCATGGTCATCCAGGCTGCGTCTCTATCAGGCGCCATCTCACCTTTTCGACTTTTCTCCCAGGACAATGCTGGAAATGCTGAGCGGAATCGGATACGAACAGATTCGCACGACGGTGGTCGGGTGGACTCACCCCGAGAGCCCCGGGGCGCGGGTGGCTTCGGCGGTCTTCGGTTTCCTTGGGGAAACCGTCGCACGCCGCAGTCATGATCGATGGCTGATTCCCGGTGTCAGCAAAACGACCCTGGCCCGCAAGCCCCTCGACCAGCACACGGTTTTGGCATCAGCGAGCACGAGAATCCATGCTCAGTAAAACAGACACGAACGGACGATTCGGGAGGGCGCGGCGAGACCCTTCCCAAATCGTGGTGGGCATACCGCGAGGTTTGCTTTACTTCCACTACCAGCCGCTATGGTCCACTTATTTTGCCGGCCTGGGCCTGAGGGTGCGCGTATCGGACCCCACCGACCGTTCCCTCCTGGAAAAGGCCCAAACCGTGACAGCGAGCGATCTCTGCCTTCCGGTCAAGGCATTCCTCGCCCATGTGGCCCGGCTCATCGATCAGGTCGACTGGCTGTTCCTGCCGCGCATCACGAGTGTCGACCCTGAAAACTACATGTGCCCCAAGATTCTCGGTCTCACGGACATGGTTCGCAATATTTTCCCGTCTCTCCCGGGCCTGCTGGATCCGGTCATCAACCTCAAACCCCCGAAGCCACAGGGGACTGCCGCTGCTCTGGACTGGGTCGGCAGGCATTTCACCGACAGCAGGCCGACCCTGGATCGGGCATGGTCCACAGCCCTCGAGGCCCAGAAGAAATTCGAGCGGGCCGTCCTTCACGATCCCTGGAGAACCGCCGAATGGTTTGAAAACGGAAAACGGCGGCGCCCTTCAGCGACAGAGGAACGTCCCCATCGCGTCGCCTTGATCGGGCGCCGCTACCTGATCTTTGACCAGGCGCTGAGTCACCATTTGCTCGGAATCCTCGAGAAACAGGGGGTGGAGATCCTGACCGCCGAGAACGTGCCCGATGAATCCGCCCGGCGGCTGGCCCGGAAGCTCCCCAAGAAGGTTTACTGGGAGCTGGGCAAAGACCTTGTGACGGCCGGCATGTACTTCGCCGAGGATTCCGCGGTGGATGGGGTGATCAATGTTTCAAGTTTTGGCTGCGGCCAGGACTCCTTCACTTCCAAGCTCGTCGAGCACTATGTCACGAAAGGATCTTCGAAGCCCTTTCTCAACCTGGTCATTGACGAGCACGATGCCGACGCGGGCTTGAAGACCCGCCTGGAGGCCTTCCTGGACATGCTGGAGGACCGCCGGAAGGGAAAGGGGCGATCGTTGCCGGAAGAAGCGAGGCGCGTTGAGGCCCGCCGTGTCGCCGCTCAAGGAGCAGGCGCCTCAGAGGCTGGACTCGCATGCCG
>CAZEOY010000304.1:0-5123 GCA_964513835.1 uncultured Syntrophobacteraceae bacterium | reverse complement strand
GTTGCTGTCAGGGAGGTCGACCATCGCGGGATCTTGGATGCTCACTCCGGGCGCGTGGAAATCAGCGCTGCGGAGCGGGTCTTCCTGGACTCGGGGAGTGTCATCGATGTCAGCGGCAACTGGGTCGCCAAACCGGCCGGAGCCACCGTGGTGGAGCTCCAGCTCAACTCGGTGGAGCTCCGCGACGAATACAGTCAGAAGGATGGCATCCTTAGAGGGGAAACCATCCGGGTGGAAGCATTGTACGGGTCCTCCATAGGAGACATCTCTGGGGCGCTCCAGTCCCAGGAGATGACCGCCCTTGAGCGCAGTGTTTGCGGCGGGGAAGTCGTCATAACAGCCCTCTCGGGCGACCTCATCATGAAGCGGGGAGCCTCCCTGGATTTCTCCGGTGGGGGAGTCCATTACGCCAGTGGTCTGATCGAGACCACCGTGCTCAAATCGGGAAGAAGGTCCTACGATATCGCGACCGCTCCCGACTGGCTCCCGTATGACCGTGTGGGCACGATGAAGAAGCGCGGCGGCGGCTATTCGGAGGGTGCGGACGCTGGCACGGCCCAACTGGCGGCGCGGTATCTGGTGATGGATGGTGATCTGGATGGGTCGGTCAGACAGGGCCATTACCAAGTCATGGACGCAGAGCCCACCGACAGCCTGGGGCGACAGACGGCCAGGGGATGGAAAAGGCCCAACGCAGGTACGCTGATCCTGGGCGAAGCGCCGCTGGCCCTCAAAAGCGCCGAGCTCCAGGATTCCATCGTGCACGCCATCAAAGTCCTCAAAGATCGCCCCCTGACCTCCGATGGGCTCACGGTGTTGAGCCCGCTTCACGATGCCGCCAATCCACAGGTTTCCCTCATTTCTTCCGCTATGCTCAACGAAGCTGGTCTGGGCAACCTGCAGATGTATGTCAACACGACCCTGGAGACGGCGGCCGATGCCTCCATCGCCCTGGGGTCGGCCGGTTCCGTCTCCCTTGGTGGTCGCAGGATCGAGCATTACGGTTCCAT
This sequence comes from uncultured Syntrophobacteraceae bacterium, assembly GCA_964513835.1. Classification (GTDB taxonomy): domain Bacteria; phylum Desulfobacterota; class Syntrophobacteria; order Syntrophobacterales; family Syntrophobacteraceae; genus JALOOX01. Next base: position 4,113 of record CAZEOY010000304.1, on the reverse strand, counting down.
CAGTACGCCAGGCGGAACTATCAGCCTTGCCATCCAGGACAACGTAACCTCGTTCTCCGATCTGTTCGGGTTGCTGAACGAAGACTACGTGCCCGTTGATGAAAGGATCTTCCTGGCCCCGGGCAGCAGGCTGACCGCCATTGGCGAACGAGTGGACCAGGCATTTTCACAATCGAGCCCGCATGACGCAGGCTACGGGCGTGTGAATGGCGGTGTGATCCTCATCAAGGACAAGACGATTCCAGAAACAGCCGCAAACCCTGAACAGGGGGACGGGGTCATCATGGCTGCAGGCTCTCTGGTGGATGTTTCCGGAGGCTACGAAGTCAGCCGGAACGGCTCGGTTCGCTCCGGCGATGCCGGATCCGTTGAAGTGCAAGGCCGGAGCATCGTATTGGGCGGAGAGCTTCGGGGGTATTCCCTGGCGGGCAGCAAAGGCGGGAAGCTCAGCCTCCATGCAGACAGCGTCACCATGACACACTCAGGGGTCAACTTACTGCCTGATTTCGAGGCCGGCGACCCGTTGCCCGACCATCTGGCCGGCCGATTGATCCTGCCTGACGATCGGCTGAATGATACAGGCTTCACGCGCCTCGATCTCAGGAGTGCCAATGACATCACGTTCGAATCAGGGGTGTCCTGGTCACCCTCCAGGCTCAAACTTGCCGACCCCGCGACTTCCAGGGCCAGGGTTCCCGGATTGGCTGGTCTGGTGACTTTGGGAAGCGGAACCCCTGGAAGCCCTGTGGCCGGCGGACTTCTCTCGGTTGAACCCGACTGGATTGGAAGCACGTCCTTTTCGGCTGCGGCTGGAGTTCTGTTTGAAGGCTCTCTTCCGACCGCCACAGCCAACGACTCGGCCAAGGTCAGCCTGGCGGAGGGCTCGGCTCTGCGTGTGACCCCGGGCGGTGAGATCACCATCCAGGGGCCTTCCATCGAGGCTTTGGGGCTTCTGGAAGCCCTGTCCGGGAAGGTGAACCTCAAGGCGAAGAACGGCGATCTCATCCTGAGGGAAGGGGCGTCCATTCTGGCGGGAGGTTACAACCTGCGCGACAAGACAGTGGTTGCGAAGTACAGCCCCTTGGGCTCCACTCCTCGAGACGGTGGCAGCGTGTCTCTCGATGCCGCCAATGGGGACATCGTCTTGGAGACGGGTTCCCTCATCGACGTTTCCGGCTCAAATCCGACCAGGGGTTACGTCAAGAGGAGAAATGGTACTTACGAATCTCTTAGAGTAGCGGGGAGCCCTGGTTCCATCTCTTTTTCCTTTCTGGGCGAGATCGTCATGCATGGGACGTTGGAGGGTCATTCACGGATGGCGGGGCTGCCCGGCGGATCCCTCTCCATCACCATGAGGAACACAGCTGCACCTCTGCTGCTGACATCCGATGATCTGATTGGCTTCACGACATCCGGGTTCGACGCCTTGACTCTGGCAAGCTGGAGGGCTCTGGAGCTCAGCGGTTCCATGGATCTCAAAATCGGCCGGAGCTTGACCCTTGACGCCCCTTTGATCTTCAACGCGGGCGAAAATCTGATCCATCTCGATTCCCCCTGGGTCAGGCTGGTCAACAGCTATTACCCGAATTCCGCATCAAGCCTCGATCTGTGCTCCGCAACGCTGAGCCTTTCGGGTGAGTGGATTGATGTGGAGGGGAATGTCCAGTTGTCGGGCTTCGAAGCAATCCACCTGAAGGCTGAGCAGGATATCCGATTAGCTGACCGTTACTATTCTCTGGGCCAGTCTTCGGTCTGGAGCGGACTCATCGAGACTCCCGGCAACATGACCTGGGAAGCTGATCGAGTCTATGTTTTCACGCCATTCCCCGAAACGCCACCTGCCGGATATCCCGGAATGCAGCCCTCCGACGTTACGGTCCGGGTGGGCGGCAAGCTCACCGTCCTTCCCGGCGACGATCCGACGGGTCTCATCTATTCCTCCGGTGGGCGCCTCAACCTGGAAGTGGGCAGCCTTGATCACCGCGGCGTCCTGGCGGCCCCCTTCGGTGAAATCGGCATCACTGGCCTCAATAACGACAGCCGCATCTATCTGGCCGAAGGCAGTGTTCTCTCGACGGCGGGAGCGGGCATGGTCCAGTATGGCGCGCTTGCTGACGGAAGCTGGACCATAATGGATAAATCGGCCCAGATATCCGAGATTGTGGAAGAGGCTCCGGGAAGATCCATATCCCTTTCGGGCAGCGAGGTCATCATCCGCGACGGTGCACTCCTGGATGTTTCGGGCGGAGGGACCCTCTTCTCCTATGAGTTCCTGGCAGGCATCGAAGGTTCGACGGACCCTCTCAGAAAGAGCGGAACTTACGTGATCCTGCCTTACGATCCCCTGGCCCTGCCGGGGGAAGCGGTCTACCTCGATGGAGTCCGGGGAGTCAAGGCCGGCGTCTACTCGCTCCTGCCCGAGCAGTATGCGTTCCTGCCCGGCGCCATGATCGTAACCGACATCGGAAAAGCAGTGGCCGCCGGAGATTCGACGTGGAGCACCGAAGGGTATCTGGTGACGGGAGGCGCGGCAACCGTCGTCGGCACTGACCTTCGCTCGCCTGCACTCAGGGGCTTTTCCGTGCGTCTCGCTTCGGACGTTCTTCAGGAAGGCCATTACGAGATGGCCCGGTGGACATGCGGCGATGCGGGCCACGCGAGCATCAAGGGCACTACGGTGATCACGGACGGCGTGATCCTGGCCGGGGCCGTGGATGGCTTCAAGGGTGGGACCCTGGCGCTTAGCGGAAGAAACATTATGGTCCAGGCGTCTCAGACCTCCCTTCCTGCCGATTTCGACTTCGAGAGCCTCCTGCCCCCTGAACTGGTCGGGACCCTGCAAATTGCGGCTGAATCGGTTTCCGGTCGCGGCTTTGGATCGCTGGCCCTTGGGGACCTGCGGACGACGGAAACTATCGCGTTCGGTGAAGGCGTGGTTCTGAAAGGGGCCAAGATATCCCTCGCTGCATCCCAATTCATTACCCTCGGCGCTGGGGCGGAAATCCACGCCGTATCCGATTCCGGAGAAGGGCTCCTCGACATCGCCACCGAATCCGGGCATCTCTCTCTTGCCGAAGGGTCTCTCCTCCATGCTTCGAACGGGCTGGATCTCAGCGTCTCAAAGATGGAGAGCGCAGGAAGCTTTCAGGTCGACCACGGCGCTTTCAGTCTTTCGAGCGATCGCATACTCTTTGCACACGACGGCACACCGGACCCGGGAGATGGGTTTACCATCACGGATTCCCTCTGGAACGGTTTCATGACCTCCCTCGGCGAGCTAAGGCTGGTGAGCGCGTCCGATATTCTCTTCATGGGTGACTTCGACCTCTCTTTTGCGGGAAACCTCACCCTCGACAGCGGACGCATCGCGGGCTCCGATGCAAGCGGGGACGGTGTTTCGTCAGTCTCGGTGGCCTCGGGAAAGCTGACCATCGAAAACAGCGGGACGGCCCTTTCCGGCAGCTCGCTGTCCGATGCAGGCCTGTTGACACTTGCCGCCGGGGAGATGATGCTGGGGAGAGGCGACGTCAGGTTGGATGGTTTCGGGACGGTGGCCCTCAACAGCCAGGGGGATATGACCCTCCGGGGCAGGGGCTCCCTGACCGCCGAGGGCGACCTTACTCTTGGGGCCGCCCGCTTCACCACGATTTACTACCAGGACGAGAACACCCCTTACACGGCCGTCAATTACCGGATAGATGCGGGAGGCGCCCTGGCGCTCAATCCCTGCGGTGGAGTCGCGGGGAACGTTTCGACCCCCGGCGGAAGGGTTGATCTTCTGGCGCGGAGTATCGCCGTATCCGGAATCATGGATATGGCCTCGGCCCAGGTGAACCTGACGGCGTGGGGGACCGGCCCGGGTGACGGCATTGTCTTCGAAACAGGCTCCCAGGTCCTTGGACGCGGGACCGACTACGGACCCGGCGGCATCGTGAACCTGACGGCAATGGGAGGGGCGGGGGTGTCAATCAAGGCCGGCTCGCTTCTTGACGTCTCTGCCGGCCTCCAGGGAGATGCAGGCGCCATCTCGATCTCCAGCACTGCAGGAGCGGCGGAGCTTCTGGGTGAGCTTCGCGGGGCCGGTAACGGAGGCCACGGGGGATCGTTTGCACT
>CAZEOY010000303.1:0-5126 GCA_964513835.1 uncultured Syntrophobacteraceae bacterium | reverse complement strand
CTGCAGCCCCTGACGCAGATGGTGGTGAAAGGGCTTCTCGAGCCCGTTCTGGGAGAGAAGGTCAACCTGGTCAACGCTCCGCTGCTTCTGAAGGAGCGGCAGGTCGAGCTGGTCACCACCACCACGTCTCATTCCAGGGGCTACACCGGCCTCATCTCCGTCCGGGTTCGCGGCGGCGACCAGGAAGGGGCGGCAGCCGGCACGGTGTTCCAGCATGATGAGGTCAGACTGGTTCGCCTCAACAACTATCGACTCGAAGCTGAACTGGAAGGCATCAATCTCATCATCCAGAATCTGGACAAGCCGGGAACCATCGGGGTCATCGGCACCACTCTGGGGCAGCACCAGGTCAACATCGCCAATATGCATCTCAGCCGCACGCCGGACAAAGACCGGGCCATCGCCATCATCCGCATCGATGCCCAAGCGCCGGCCATGGTCCTGAATGAGCTTTTGAACCATCCGAATATCCTGTCTGTCCAGCAGGTCAAGCTGTAACTCGCTTCTGTGTCGAGCAGATGGTCAGGATAGTGGACAGGATTCTTTGGTCACGTGATCCTGTTTTGTTAATCCTAGCGATTTCAATATATTGAGAGGATTGCATGCCCCCGAAATGGGGGCTGCATTCATGCCCCCCGTTCCTGAGTCATCCCCTCAGCAATGCCCCACAAAAAGTTCAAGTTTTGACGTTCACACCCGATTGTAACCCATGAAACAGGACTCTTTTATCGTCAACGGTTTGGCAGAGGGCTTCTGAGAGCATTCTCGCCGAACCCAGTGTTTTCCCTGGCTGCATGCTTCCGATTGCACACTCGGCCCTCTCCTCCTCGACTCGATACCCCCTGCATGCGGTTGGAGGCAAGAACCCAGCATCTCGTTGGAGGTCAGAACCATGTGTCGAGTCAGATTTCATGCATTATGGGTTGTCATTGCTCTGCTATTGTTCAGTCCCTCTGTTTACGGAGTCACCAACCAGGAGGTCATCATCGGCCTGAACGTTCCTCAAACCGGTCCTTATGCACTTCAGGGAAAGGACCAGATCAACGCCTATGCCATGGCGAAGCTGGAAATTGAAGAGCAGGGCGGAATACTCGGGAAAAACATCAAATACCTGGTGGCCGACAGCCAGTCCAACCCTGAGATCTCGGTCAAGAATGTCAAACAGTTCATTGAAGAGGGCGTCGACATGGTGACCGGCGGTTCCTCCAGTGCCGTGGCCATCGCCGTCAGCAAGCTCTGTCAGGCTCAGTCGCGGCTCTTCATGGCGACGTTGACGTACTCCAATGACCTCAACGAGAAGGAAGCCCATCGCTACACCTTTCGAGAGACCTACAACTCCTATATGGCCGCCAAAGCGCTGTCGAAGCATCTCACCACGAAATTTCCCAACAAGAAATACTTCTACATCACGTCGGACTATTCCTGGGGATGGACGACCCGCGACTCTCTCAAGCAATTCACTGGGACCAGGGACGCGAACGATATCCTGATGCCTTTCGGTGAGCCATTGGGGTCCCCGCGTTACCGGGCGGCCATCCAGAAGGCTGTGGATGAGCGAGCTGAAGTGCTCGTGCTGGTGCTCTTCGGGCGGGACATGATGGCAGCTCTTCAGGAGTGCATGAACATGGGGGTGAAGCACAGCATGCAGATCGTCGTGCCGAACCTTGAGATGCATATGGTGCTGGGCTCGAGCGATGAAGCGACGGAGGGCATCCTGGGGGCGGTGCCCTGGTATTGGCAGATCCCCTACAAATACAACTTCGAGGGCGGGAAGAAGTTTGTGGAGAACTATCGAGCCCGATTCGGGAAGCCGCCCTGCTCGGGAGCCGCAACGGCATACACCAACATCATGCTGTACAAGTGGGCCGTGGAGCAGTCCAAGTCCTTCGACCCGAAAGCCGTGATTCGCGCTCTGGAGGGCCATACCTTCAGCGGGCTCAAGGATGAAGAGACCATCCGTTCCTGGGATCACCAGACGATCCAGAGCGTTTATGTGGTGAAGGGCAAGGGCGCCGGTAAGAAGGACATCTGGGATGTTTTCGAGGTACTCGAAGCTCATACAGGCGAAGACCTGGCTCAGAGCCGTGAGGAAAATCCTGTAAGACTGGAGCCTCTCTACAACTGACAGTCGCAGCACCCAATTTGAACTGACAGACAGCGGAGTCTGACGATGTGGTTCACCCTTTGGGAAGGCACCAGCAGCTTCCCAGGCCTGGGCGCCGTGCTCCGGGCATTCTGGGAACTGACCTGTGATGGGACTCTGGCGCGCTACACTGTGGCCAGTCTCTTCAGGGTCACTGTTGGCTTCTACCTGGCCATTCTTGTGGCAGTCCCCCTGGGGATACTCCTGGGCCGGATACAAAGGGTGAACCGTCTCGTGAATCCCGTGATTCAATTCCTCCGGCCCGTGTCCCCACTGGCATGGATCCCTTTTGCCATGCTTTGGTTCGGCATCGGGGACAAGCCGGCGCTTTTCATCATTTTTGTCGGAAGCGTCTTCCCCCTGCTCATCTCCACCATCAAGGCCTCCGCTTCCATCCATCCCATGTACTTTCAGGTGGCAGCGAATTTGCAACTGAGCCTCGTAGAGACGCTGCGTTTCCTCATTCTCCCTGCGGTCCTTCCGCAGATCGTTCTCGCCCTCAGGGTGAGTCTCGGGATCGCATGGCTGGTTGTCGTGGCGGCAGAGATGATTGCGGTGAAGAGTGGACTTGGATATCTGGTTATCGATGCTCGCAACGCCCTGAGGATGGATTATGTGGTGGTGGCGATTTTGAGCATTGGAGCCATCGGACTCGCTCTGGACAGCATCATGACCCGGCTCGAGCGACTGCAATCCGTGAGGTGGAGACTTGAACAGGCCTAAGATAAGACTCGAGCAGGTCACCGTCCGTTACGGAAACGGCCACACCGGTTCAAAGGGGAAACGGGGCACGGACAACGGAGGAGACGGCGCCGCCCGCGAGAAGATCATCCTGAACAATATCGATCTCGAGATCCATGCCGGTGAATTCGTATCCATACTCGGACACTCCGGCTGCGGAAAATCGACGCTCTTGAAAATCGTTGCGGGATTCCTGAAGCCCCATGGAGGAAGTGTGTGGATTGACGACAAGCTGGTCGAAGGACCGCAGTCCAGGCACGTCTTCATCTTTCAGGAAGGGGCCCTTTTCCCGTGGCTGACCATCATCGAGAACGTCACTCTGGCTTTGCGAACCGTGAAGGATTCGCGCGAGCGTTACGGAAAGGCCAAGGAATACCTCGAGCTCGTTGCCCTGGAGGGTGTTGAGAGCCACTACCCTTACATGCTGTCGGGCGGCATGCGTCAGCGGGCCGAGATTGCCCGTGCCCTCGCCGCTCAACCCGACGTTCTGCTCATGGACGAGCCCTTTTCAGGGCTGGACCAATTGACCCGACTTCATCTACGTGAAGAGCTGCTCTACCTCCACGTCATGCTGCCCCATACCACCATCCTTTTCGTGACCCATGACATCGATGAGTCCCTGCAGCTGAGCAACAAGCTGGTGATCCTCGGGGAGCCTCCATCCCAGATCAAGTGCTGCCGCACGATACGCGTTCCACACCCCAGAACACTGACGACTCCGGAGCTGGGTGAACTGCGCTCACTCATCCACCATCATTTGGGAGTTCACTCGGCACTATGATGAAAGGCTTGTTCGAAAGAATCCCTACCGGCACTCGAGTCCTTAGTCTTTCCATGCTCTGGCTCGTTTTGATCGGCAGCCTCCACAGCCAGCTGAACGGCGAGCATACCCGGGAGAGGGTGACTCTTCGCATGGGGTACATGCCGGTCATCACGAATCTGGCCGCACCCCTTATCGACCAGGCTTCGAGGCAGTCGGATCTGCAATTCGAGGCGATCAAGTTCCCTTCATTTGCTGAAATGGCCGAGGCGTTCCGCGCGGGTCATATCGAAGTCGCCTACATCATTGCGCCGCTGGCCCTCGCGTTGCATCAACAGGGGGTGCCGCTCAAAATCGTCTACATCGGCAACCGGCATGAGAGCACGCTGGTGGTCAGGAGCGAAAGCTCCATCCAGAGCATGCGCGATTTGGTGGGGAAGAAAGTGGCCATTCCCATTCGATTTTCAGGGCATCTGCTGGCTCTCAAGCGCTACTTCAGGGATGCGGGCTTCGGAGAGTCGGCGGTTCAACTGGTCGAAATCCCGCCGCCGGATATGCCTGCTGCGCTATCCACGGGGGGGATCGACGGGTACTTCGTGGGTGAGCCTTTCGCCAGCCGTTCCATTCATAGCGGAGCGGGGCGGCGGCTCATGGATGTGGAATCCATCTGGCCCGGCTTCATCTGTAACCTCATGATCGTCCGCGAGGATCTCATTCGCACCCATCCCGAACGGGTGAGACGGCTTGTCTCGGCGGCTGTTCGCTCGGGAATGTGGGCTCAAAGCCACCAGGACGAAGTCATCGACCTGGTGTCAAGTTACTGGGGGCAATCCCCTGACCTGGTCCGTTTCACCTTCACCACTCCCCCGCATCGGTTCCGTTACGACCTTCCCGTGCCTGCATACCAGGAGCTTCAGATTGTCGCCCGGGAGATGAGGAATGCGGGTTTGATTGAGAGAGACATCGATGTGACGGCAACATTTGACGACCGCTTTGCCCGCGAAGTCCTTGCAGAAGACAGTCCTCCTCTCTCTGACCTATTGGCGATTTGTAAACAGGAGCGTTCATGAAGATCTTGGTTCTGGATCCGCAGAATCGTCTGGCCGAGACGATTTCGCAGATACAGCGGATGCGCGACGACGTGAAGGTCATTGCACCCGGTTCGGGCGAAATACACCCGTCAGAAGAGCAAGGCGTGGACTGCATCGTTGCAGACGGTTTTCAGGTCCTCAATTCCCCTTTTCGAGACAGCCTGTTGAGCTGGCGCACCCATCCAGACACTCATCTCGTTCCTTGCTGGATTTTGGGATCAGCTGAACAATTCCATAGCCAGTGCCTCTGGCCGAGCCTGTCCGTAGATGTGGTGCGAGAGGTCCGAGAACCGCAGGATCTCCAGGGGTGGTTCGGCGAGATTCATGAATGGCAACAATCCCGTATGATCATTGAGGATCATGGATCGCTTCGAAACAGAACCCCCATTGA
>CAZEOY010000302.1:0-5147 GCA_964513835.1 uncultured Syntrophobacteraceae bacterium | reverse complement strand
GGAGGTCTCTGGCTTCTGGGGGGCTTCACGGTCTTCCTGGCCCTTGAGCAGTTTCTTCACTGGCACCACTGCCGCCGGGCGTCGGCTGAGTGCCGGAGTCCCATGACCTATCTGATTCTCCTGGGAGATGCGCTGCACAATTTCCTGGGGGGTCTCAGCATTGCCAGCACTTTCCTGATTGACCACAAGGTCGGCATCACGGCGTGGTTTGCCGCGGCAGCACATGAAATTCCCCAGGAACTGGGAGATTTCGGCGCATTGGTCCACGGGGGCTGGAATCGACGGAGCGCACTCATTTGGAATCTGCTCTCCGGCCTGACTTTTCTCCTGGGGGGTCTGGCGGCTTTGGCCGCGTCAATCCGGTTTGAAGTTGCCGGCTTGATCCTGTTCGGTGCCGGCAACTTCATCTACATCGGTGCATCCGATCTCATTCCCGAGATCAAAGCCACTCAGGAAATCCGCAAAGCCCTGCTGAACTTCAGCTGTTTCGCAGCCGGGGTCGCTCTCATGGCTTGCCTGGCTCATGTGTTTCATCATTGAGTGGAATCCTGGAGGAGGTGCTCGAGGCAACGAGCCAGGCGAAGGAACTGGTCAGGCAGCCATTGGCAGAACCGGTGCGGCGCGTGCTCGACGCAAAAGAGCCTTGAAAGGGTGCTCCCGTTTCAGGAGCTGTGTGTCCGAATGCGACCGGGAGCGGGCAGTTGAGGAGAAGGATGAGCGGGAGCCCGGAGATCCGGGCTCCCGCTCTTTAGGAGCTAGAAATCGCTGAACGTGTCCTGATCCATAGGAATGACCTCCCTGGGGTTGCGCTCCCGACCACCGCTGGAAAGCATGGAGACACGATCCTTTCCATTGGGTCGCCGCTTTCGCGGCAGCTCTGCTGCAGGCAGGACGGACGGGGAAGGCCTGGTCTCAGCGGCACGGGGCCGAGGCGCTTCGGCGCTCCGCCTCCCGGCCTTCTCTCTCCTCCCGCCTGCAGTGCCCACCATGACGACGAGCTCACCTACCATGTCCTTCATGGATTCTGCCTGGGCGTTCATTTCCTCGGAGGCAGCCGCTGACTCTTCCGCATTGGCCGCGTTCTGCTGAGTCACCTTGTCCATCTCGCTCACCGCCCGGTTGATCTGGTCGATTCCCTGGGCCTGCTCGCTGGATGCGGCAGAGATCTCGCCCACCAGTTCGGCCACTTTCGTCGAGCTGCCGGCCACCTGCTGGAAGGCCTCATTGGTTCGGGCCATGAGCTCGGTGCCGTCCTTCACTTTTTTCACCGTGCCTTCGATGAGGTCGGCCGTGCTCTTGGCGGCTTCGGCCGCCCGCATGGCCAGATTCCGCACCTCGTCGGCCACCACGGCGAATCCGGCTCCAGCCTCGCCGGCGCGGGCGGCTTCCACCGCAGCGTTCAAGGCCAGGAGATTCGTTTGAAAGGCGATTTCATCGATCGTCTTGATGATTTTTGAGGTTTCCTCACTGGCCCTGGAGATGTCCGCCATGGATTCCGTCAACTGGCCCATGGATGCATTGGCGGTGTCGATGATCCGCTTGGCCTCGCTCATAAGCCCGTTGGCCTGCTGGGCGTTTTCGGCATTCTGCCGGGTCATGGAAGCCATTTCTTCCAGCGAGGAGGACGTCTCCTCGATGGCAGCGGCCTGCTCGCTGGCGCCCTCCGCCAGGGACTGGCTGGCCGAGGAGACCTGGGTCGAAGCCGAGGCCACCTGATCGGAGCCGTCGGTCAACCCGGCAATCACGCGGCGGATGGGCCCCGTGATGGATCGTGTGAGGAGGATGCCGAGCACAATGGAAACCATTGAGGCGACAACCATGGCAGCGATCGCTTCGGCTTTTGTGGTGCCCGCCTGGGCAGTGGCCGCATCCGAGGTCTTCGCCGCCGCTTCCCGATTGGACTGAGCTATTTTCTTGAGCAGGCCGATCGCCGCTCGCTGCTTTTGCGTTACAGGACCAAAGAGCTGCTCCTGGGCTTTGCGCGAGACCTCTATGGATTCATTGGCGATGTTGAGCATGGCATCGAAATGCTTGAAGACCTCCTCCATCGCAGGAACCATCTGATGCTCGTAGCTGTCCCGGGCCTCTTCAAGTCTCTCTTCAGCCACAAGTTCTTTGATCTTCTTCACCGCATCGTGGAATTGCCTGTGCGGTCCGGCAATGGACTGCAATTCCTTGGACAGCGTCTCGTTGTCGGTCTTGAAGCTCGACAGCCATTTGCCTGCGTTGCAGGCCGTATGGTCATCTCCGCCCGCAAAAACCGACTGCTTCATGTGCAGAAGATGGAGGACCCGTTGAACGAGCAGATAGTGATCCTTGGTGAACTGCTCGATCTGGCGTCCCAGGGCCATGGGGTCGGCAATACCGAGGCTGTCCACATGTTTGGTCATTTCGACGTATTTGTTGTTTTCATCCCTCCATGCGTTCCATTCCACCTCGAACTGCTTCCAGAGCTCGACCTCGGCCGATGATCGAGGAAGCTCCTCGTACGCCTTCCAGGCCGCCCCGTACCGCTCGCGGGCATCGGCCAGGTTCTGGTACTGCCGCTGGCGCAGTTCAGTCGACTGGCCGGCAATGGCAAGGGTGCGTAGGGTGCCCCGGACGGATTCCGCACTCTCTGCAATGGCCAAAAGGCTGTCTACAGCCGGCAGCCTGACCTGGCCGACTTCATGAATACTCCCCACGCTCTTCGTCGCCCCGTAAAATCCCACAAGCCCCACCAAAAGGGTAATGACCGTCACGGAAGCAAAGGCCAGAAGCAGCTTGGTTCCCAGTTTTACGTTCTTCAGCATCGCTCTTTTCTCCTCACTCTTTCTGTGTGGTTATGTCTCGACTGTCCACTGTCCATTCCCAATGCAATCCAAACCTTATGACAATGAGATTCATGGCGCCATTCTCCTCCCGGGGGACGCGTATAGCCAAGTTTTGTGCCATTCCAATCGAACCTTGAGCAAACTGTATTTAATGTGTATTTACAGTAAGTTATATGATGGGCAGGAAGATGGAGAAGCTTGAGATGGCAAGCAAGGAGTGTCCGATTATCGAGAATCTTCCTGAAAATCGGACACCGAGCGCATACAGTGTCATAACCTGGAGGGTTGAATCACCCGCTCGCGGAAATCCGGTGGTGTTTGAGGAGGTCGTAGAGGCGGGATCGGGAGAGGCCGGACAGGCTGCAGGCCCGTCGAACGTTGCCCTGAGTGTAAGCCATCAGATTGAGGAAATACTGCCGGTCCAGGTTCTCGCGATGCTGTTTGAAGGGAACGGGGAGTTCCGTCCACCCAGGAGGCGGAGTGTCCGATTGAATGGACTTGTCCCGGGATGACAGCGAATCCCTTGCCAGGGCAATACGGATCTCGTCGGGCAGGTGTTTTACGTGGAGGGTCGGTTCCAGAAGAGCAACTGCCGCCGCCCGTTCCACCGCGTTCAGCAGTTCGCGAACGTTTCCGGGCCACCGGTAGCTGTTCAGAGCTTCCAGAAACTCCGGAGCCATGCCCTTGAGTCCGATCCTCAGGCGTTGGCACACCTTGGCCAGGTGATGCATGGCGAGCTCGTTGATGTCGCCGGTGCGCTCCCGCAGAGGAGGAACCTCGATGGTGAAGGAGCGGATGCGGAACAGGAGATCTTCCCGGAAAGCTCCCTCCTGAACCATCCGACCAAGATGGCGATGGGTGGCTACAACTAGCCTGAAATCGCTGGTAATTTCCGTTCGACTGCCCACAGGCCGAAAGCGCCGCTCCTGAAGAACCCTCAGGAAGGCTTTCTGGATGTGGAGCGGCAGCTCGCCCACTTCGTCCATAAAGAGAGTCCCTCCATCGGCCTGCTTGATCAGGCCTTCCCGAGGCTTGTCCGCGCTCGTGAAGGCTCCTTTGGTGTGCCCGAAAAGGATGCTTTCGACGAGCGTTGCGGGGAGGGCGGAGCAATCCAGCACCACAAAGGGCCGCCTGTGACGGGGGCTGTTCTGATGCACCGCGTGGGCGAACAGCTCCTTGCCGGTGCCGGTTTCCCCTGTGATGAGGACGTTGGCATCGGTGGATGCGACCCGCGCCACTTGATCGAAGCAGGAGAGGATCTGGACGCTGCTCCCCACGATACCGCCCCGCTTGACGGCCATGACGCCGGGGGCCTGAAAGCGAGCCTGCTTTTCCTCGCGATACTGGAGAGCCCGAAGCAGCGGAAGCATCATGCTTTCGAGGGACGCCGGCTTCTGGAAATAGTCCCAAGCTCCGCTGCGGATGGCCAGCTCTGCCCCGTGGGCATCGCCCGCTCCGGTCATGATGATGACTTCGGGCCGCCCCCGAGTCTCCGTGAAAAGAGGGAGGGCATCCAGGCCGTTTCCATCGGGGAGGTTCACGTCCAGGAAGACGACGTCGAAGTCGTTTGCAGAGGCTGCCTGCAAGGATTCATCAAGCTTGTAGAAGCATTGCGCCTGGTGTCCTGTTCTTTGGATCATGCGGGCGAGCATGATACAAAAGCTCTGGTCGTCATCGACAATCAGGATATGGCTCATGGGTCCTGAGTTTTCTCCGTGCGTAAGGATGCATCGATGATTCCACAGGACCTTACATCTTGGTCCCCGGGGCATCAGAATGTTCGACAGTGAACTATGTTGGAATATCGATCATGTTAGGTATTTATACCGATATTGCCGCATGCTCTTCGAGAAGTAAAGTGTCAAAACCTGAAAATACATTCCTGCCCAAACCTGCAATCTTCCCATATGCGGGTCAACCGGTATTTCAGCGCTGGCTGTGGAGAGACTCGAAGCAGCCCCCTGACCGCCGGGGCGACAGTCCGCAGGTTGGACATCACGTTGTTCCTTGGAGCTGTCTTGAAGGCGACGACCTTGCTGATTGGACTTGTTCAATGGGCTGAGGGACGGTATTTTGCGGTTCGAAGGGGAGGCCCGGCCATGAAAACTTTGAAAGCGCTGCCCATCTTGATATTTGGGCTCGTCCTGAGTCTGGGCTCTCAGGCACGATCCATGGACGATCTCCCTGTCCCGTTCCAGGATGAGACCCTCGATTTCTACGGGTACCGCGACCGCACCGGCAGGGTGGTGATTCCCGCGAGGTATCAGACTGCCGGCGAGTTTTCCCGTCACGGCATCGCACCCGTGGCGGACGAATCGGGCTGGCAGTATATCG
>CAZEOY010000301.1:0-5149 GCA_964513835.1 uncultured Syntrophobacteraceae bacterium | reverse complement strand
CCACCGCTTCCGGAGCGCCCGGTGTCGGACGGTTTCTTTCTTGATGAAGTCGATGGAGGTGAGGACGCGAGGGAGGGCGTCCCAGGGGCTGACACCGGCCGGTAGACCTCCCTGGACCCGTGCGAGGCCGGCGGCGCTTTCGATGACCTCGAAGTGCATCCCGAACTTCTCCAGCATCTCATGGCGCCACTGGATAAGGAGCCCCGGCGGGGTGACGACGAGGATCCTGCCGGCGCGTCCCCGCGCGGCGAGTTCCAGGATCGCCAGACCCGCCTCGATGGTCTTCCCGAGGCCGACGTCGTCTGCAATGAGCAAGGTCGGGCGGGGCTTTGAAAGAAGCCGGAGGGTGGGGGCGAGTTGATAAAATTCGAGCGCGACCCTGCCGGTCATGGCGCCGGAAGGCGTCCCCAAGGGGGCGACGCACCCGACCGCTAGGACCTGGTGGAGCCGTGTCCACGAGGCAAAGGAGTCGAATCCGGCGGGATCGAAGAGGACTTCCTGTGGGGGAAGGGGCCTCGGATCGTCTGGCGGGCTGACGACGGAAAGCCTTGTGGGTTCATCCCCATCCAGCGCTTCCAGTTCGAGCAGTCGGCTGGCGGTTGCAGCCTGAACGGACGTCACCCGCCATGGTCGATCGCGGAGCTGGATGCGGTCGCCGACGCTGAGACCTGAGCGAGGCATGAAAGAAGTCTATAGTCTGATCCGCCTGGGGAAAAGCATTCCTGGTATCGACGGGTGACGGCTATTGGCGTGCCGGTCCAGGCCCCGGAACTTGGCCACGTGCGCGCATTCTGGCCCTCTTCACCACATCCCTCGGACCCGTACCCTTCGGGAGTTTGCAGATGGAGAACGTGACCGTGTCGAAATCGAGCCCTTCCTGGAGTGCGTCGAGGAAGAGGTGGCGCACCTGCGTTGGCATTACGTCAGGCATCAGGCCGTGGCGCAGGTAGTAGAGCTCAGTTAGCGCGTTCGCGGCCGTTACGTCGTCCGCGCCATCGCCGCCCTTGGTGAGTTTCGCATCATGTTCGGGCGTGACTCCCATGACGACGTCTAGGGGCAGCAATCCACTGCCGACACAGCTTCGGAGTCGGCGTTCGGTGCCGCTCCTCTTTCCGGCGTGCCGTCCGAGCTGCTTCCGCTGCTCCCGGTCAAGGCCGTGCAGGTGGCAGAGCGTTCTCCCGGTGCGGGCGTGCGCCCTGCAACGAAATCCATCCGCGTTTACGTGGGCGCACAGCGCCGGCTTGGGGACGGCGGCCGCGGACTCCTTTGATCCAGTCGTGACGGCCGAGGGCTGTTCAATCGTCATGCCCCCCCTTCATCGAAGTGGACTTTCGATATGCTCATGTACGGCAAGTTCACGCCCGTATCCCCATGCCATTCAATGGAATAGGGCCATCCCGAGCCTTGAAGTCCATAATTCGCGAACCAGCCCATTATCACGCGCCTCCCAGTCCGAACCAGTGCCCCTCCGGCCAGTTCCATCCTACATGAAGGTTGTGCGAGCGTATAGCCCAGACGGGGCACGGGTGGGACGGTCCTCGTAGGGACTGTCACCCATTTGTTTACATGAGTGCCCAACGGACTACAATAGCCACATCGGGCGGCGGCGACGGCCGAGGCCCCCGGGCGTGGGATCGCCCCTCGCAGGATCCCTTCACTCGGGGGCCACGCCCGAGACTGCGAGAATCTGTGCCCGACCGACCTACCGAGCCTGCTCGGTTTCCCTGGAAAGAGACTCCCCGCTGGACTTCCCTCCATCCAGCTCTTGTCTGGGCTTCCGAGGTTCTTGGTAGGATATTGGTTCGACCTGAAGACATGTCCGAATTGGATGGGTCCAGGCTGGTCCAGGTGTTCCACAGGCAAGTCCAAGAAGTGGTATTTTTCAACCTCTTGGGTTCCCGACTGACCCTGTCACAAAGGGAGTTCAAGAATGAACGCAGACGCATCAAGCGTGGTGCCGAGAAGTATCTTGAATTGGAGTGGCTGAATCGTTGGCTCATGCGCAGGAAACCTCGTTACTTTCTTGGGTGGATTTATTCTGCAACGGTGCATCTTCGAGATGGGGCCAACGTCTTGCGGCAATATCTTATGGAGCTCCACGCCGCTGGTCCTGTACGTCATGGGGACCGTGTTCATATTCTCGCTGGTCCAGAGCGTGAAGGTCAAACCTGGTCGATCGAAATCTATGAGCAGTCCGGGATACTCCATATGTACTCTGCGGAGGAGGAAGCCCGTAAGTTCATGTCGGTGGAGCGGGCCCTGAAGCTTAAAAAGAAAGTCACCCATGAGCAGCTGATGACCCAGATCAAGAGACTGAGTGTCAATGTGAATACGCTGATCCAACCGCGTTCACCTGCCAAGTCAACTGCCGTCGAGTCCTCCATTATGACGAGACCGAATACACCAAGTCGGTTCCTCTTCCGTGAGGTCGGGGAGGACTACTGGGAGGTCGCATACGAAAGCGCGGTTTTGACGCCGATCAAGAATCTTAAAGGTATGAGGATTATTGCCTATCTGCTGGCCCATCCAGACAAGGATGTATCTCTCTCAGAACTATGGCAGCACGTCAATCCGTCGCAGGGAGGGGTGACGGCCAGAGCGAAGACTTTGATGGACCAGGCGGCTATTCCGATCTCAGACATCGAGGAGCTACGCCTTATTCGTGAAGAACTCCTCGAACTTGATCAAGGCATCGAGCGCGCGCGCAAGGGCGGCGATGAAGGAGAGGTAGCAAGGAAAGAACACGAAAGGACGGACCTGCTGAGACATTTTAGGGCCGTCACAGCCGTACGGCAGCACGGCCGGAAGAGCCGCATGTTCAATGACACGGCAGAGCGCCTACGGAAGGCGTTGAGCAAGGCATACAACGTCGCTCTTGATAAAATCGAGCACGTGTGCCCCCCGTTGGCGCGTCATCTCGGTTGCATCAGGGTCGGATATACATGCTCATACAAGCCTGACCATCCCATCCCTTGGATTCTGCAATAGCCTCATCGCCGCGCCTTCCCAAGGCGCGCACGCTACTCGAAAGGTAGCGATTACCTCTGTAGACGGCGCAAGCGTGCAGCGACGCCGTTGAAGGAGGACGTGTGGAGCAGGAACACTGGACGCTTCCGCGGCTTGCTCGTGAGCTGGGGATCAAGCGGCCCACGGCTGAGCGGTTGGTCGATCAGTACAAGGATCGTCTGCCGGTATGTCAGGTGGTCGGCGGCATGCGTCTCTGGCCACCCGAGATGCTTGAGGCGCTTCGCTCGGTGTTGAACGAGGAGCGGCGCATCCAACGCGAAGCGCGATGAAGCCCTACCCTGCATCGACTGGCTTGGGTGAGCGTCTCGAAGGAGGGAATGGTTCCCCACGGGCTGTTCGCATCGCGACGGGGAGAAAAAGCTCCTGGGTGCCGCAGATCGCCGCCGAGACCTGGCCGAAGTTGGCAAGGACGCGGTCCTGTGCTGCCGTGCTGGTCTATGTCATGCTCGCATCGCGCGCGGATCGGTACACCCACGTCTGCTATGCCTCTCGCGAAAGGGTGGCCGGCGAGATCGCGTACACGGAGCGCATGGTTACGACCGCCTACAACCGACTCGTCAAGACCGGACTTCTTGAACGAATACGCCTGGGCGGCGGCCGACTCGCGAACGAGTTTAAGGTGTTGGGCTTGGTCCTGCCGAAGGCAAGGCCTGGGGGGCAAAATGAACAACGACACAGGGCGTGAAAGAGTGAAGCCAAGTTCACCCAGCGGGAGAAACAGGTTTCACCCACAAAGCGAAGTGCGTTTCTGGGCTGCAATGAAGTCGGCTGCGCCCCATCAGATCCTTCATAACAACAACAGAAGGGAAGCAGATCCAAAGAGAAACAAAGCCAAGGGGCTCAGCCCAGCACACCGGGCTCCTGAACATCAAGGAACACCCTGGACGGCTGGCGAGCTGTTGTTGCCCGGGGGAAGAGGCTCGTCGGAGAGATGAAGATGACCCTGAACGTCGACGACGTCCACTATCGCCCCGCCACTAATCTGCTGGTGGACATCGGCGTGACCGAGAAGGTAGCAAAGGACCTCGCGTTACTCCACCCGTACCGACGAGTTTTTGAAGTCGTGGCGTACGCCAAGGGAAGACCTTATCCCGCAGGGGCCGCAGTCGCGGCCCTTCGAGCAGGCTGGATCGTCCCTCCTCGGCCCGAAGTCGAGATCGAGCATAGTTTGCCGCCTCCACCGCCGGAAGCGACGGACCCGATGACGAGGAATCTTACACGGATGGTTCGACGGGCAGGCGAGAGTGAGAACGATTTCCTGCGACGCGCTCTCGACGAGAAGAGGCAGCTGATGAGAGAGAGGGAGGGGGTGGAGAAAGGAGGTGCCGGGGCGCAGTTGACGTAGGTCGCCGCCATGTTGATGAGATTAGTCGATGG
Organism: uncultured Syntrophobacteraceae bacterium; assembly: GCA_964513835.1. Taxonomy (GTDB): domain Bacteria; phylum Desulfobacterota; class Syntrophobacteria; order Syntrophobacterales; family Syntrophobacteraceae; genus JALOOX01. Next base: position 745 of record CAZEOY010000301.1, on the reverse strand, counting down.
GGTTGTGCGGCTAGGACCGCAGAAAGGATGCTTGAGATGCACAGGCAGGTTTTAGAAAAGCAGGCGAGGAAAAGCAGCGTTGGTTGCGCCGTGGTTCCCGTTGGTGCGCTCATGAAGCGCATCAACCGCGTGCTGGTCAAGGACGGTGAGCAGCTCCACAGGTCACGCGGCTTCTACCACCAGGGACAGGGGCCGTATTTCGACAGCAATTTCGGGGAGTTCTACATCCTGGACATCGGCAGCAGCTACCTGATGGGTGCACACCTCAATCTCGAAGGACTTGGCCGCGAGCTTGGCGTGCTTCGTAGGTGGGAATCGCTATCGGACGAGTAGCTAAGAAACGGGTACAAGAAATGAGTCGGAGTCAACTTCGCAAAGTAGCCGGGGCACCGACGGCCGGATCGCTCTGGGACATCGGGGACTTCGCGGCCTTCATTCGGTCCACGGAGAGCGCCGTGAGGTCGAAATTAAAGCGCCGCGAAATCCCTGAAGACTGCATCTGCCGGCGGCTGGGAAGGCGAATCGTCAGGTTCTATCCCAGTCGAGTGAAAGCGTGGCTTGGCATCGAGCTAGAGGTTGAACCTGCTGGCCCAGACGGGTCAGCGGACATCAGAATGGAACAGCCGCCCTCAGTGCGGCAGAAAGGAGCTCAGTAATGGCGCGTGTCTATCGGGATCCCCGAATCAAGAGCCCGACCGGGCAGCCGGTCTGGCACGGGGCGCCAACCAGCTCCTCGCAGGCGCCC
>CAZEOY010000300.1:0-5150 GCA_964513835.1 uncultured Syntrophobacteraceae bacterium | reverse complement strand
ACCCTCAGACCATTGTGATCATCCTCGTCCACCTTGGGCAGGAAAAGGCCAGCCAGGTTCTGGCCCATCTGCCCGAGAGCCTGCAGTTTGAAGTGATCCAGCGCATCGCACACCTTGAGACTGTACCGCCTGATCTGGTCAGGGAAGTCGACGAAGTGCTCCAGAAGGAGCTCCTCTCCGTCGGGAAGGGAACCCAGCAGATCCTGGGCGGCGTTCAGGCGGTAGCCGAGATCCTCAACCACAGCGACCGGAGGACGGGCGACAGCATCCTGCAGTCTCTGGAAGAAAACGATACGGACCTCGCCGAAAAGGTGCGCAAGCTCATGTTCGTCTTCGAGGATCTTGCAAGCCTCAACGATCAGGGCATTCGAGAACTGCTGCGCGAGGTGAAAAACGAGGAGCTCACCCTGGGCCTCAAGACCGCGTCGGACGAGCTCAAGAACAAGATCTTCAAGAACCTCTCACAGCGGGCCGTCCAGATCCTCGAAGAAGAGATGAGTGTCATGGGCCCGGTGAGACTGAGCGATGTGGAAGCCGCTCAGCAGAGCATCCTGAATGCGGCACGCAAACTGGAAAAAGAAGGCAAAATCGTCCTGGCCGGGAAGGAAGGTGGAGACGCTTTTGTCTAGAATCATCAAAGCTTCTGAGTCGCAATCCGAATCGGTATGCTCCTTCGACTTCTCGGAAATCCTCGAGACGACCTGGTGCGATCCTCGAGAGAGAGAGGTCCTGGATTCCGCTTCAACCGAGGAAACCGATCCCGATCCGCTCCTGAACCTCGAATCCATGGTTCAGCAGCGCCTGCTGGAAGCTGAGAGGAGAGCCCAGGAGCTCGAGCAGGAAGGTTACGAAAAAGGCTATGCTCAGGGTCTGAAGGACGGCACCGAATTCGGCCGCAAGAGCATGCAGGTCGCCAAAGAGCAGTTCGAGGAGCTGCTCGCGCGCATGATGACGCTTCCGAGCACGGTTTTCGAGGACTACCGGAACTGGTTTATCAACACCAGCCTGGCCGTCTCGAAACATATCGTTCGAACTGAGCTGAAGGCGAATCCCCAGGTGCTGATCCATATCATGGAGGACGTACTGAGCGAAGCCGGCGAATCTCAAGGAATCACCCTCTACCTGCATCCGAAAGACCTTGAGCTCTTGACCAGGAGTTCAGCCTTGGAGGAGATGGTGGCCAAGGCGGAGAAAGCCTTTGCCATCCGCCCGGATCCTCGGATTTCCCGCGGCGGCTGCCGCCTGGAGAGCGATATACAGCTCATCGATGCCTCCCTGGAGAACCGACTGGCCCTGATCGAGAATACCTTACTGGAGATGGGAGAATCGGAGGAGTATGACTCAGGCCTCACCGACGGATGACTACCTCCGACTGACACATCTCGAGTCCCGTCTCAAACGGTGTCCCTCATGGAAGGTTTTCGGCAAAGTCGTCCATATGGTGGGCAACATCATCGAGGCCGAAGGAATCCGGGCCGCCGTCGGAGACGTTTGCAGGATCCTCCCCTGCGGCCAGGAAAGCACCATATTCGCCGAGGTGGTCGGATTCAATCAGAAACGATTGAAGCTCAGCCCTCTGACGACCGTCAACGGTATTCAACCGGGCTGTCTTGTCGAAACCCACCGGCAGTCGGACACGATTCAAGTGAACGAGGCCATGCTTGGGAGAGTCCTGGACGGATTGGGCCAACCCATCGATGACGGCGTCCCCTTGACTTCCGGAGTGCCCTGCTCGCTGAGTGGAAAAATCGCCAATCCCCTGGCAAGGCCACTCATTGAAGAACAGCTCGACCTGGGAATTCGGTGCATCAACGGACTGCTGCCGGTCGGTAAAGGGCAGCGCATCGGCATCTTCGCGGGATCGGGAGTTGGAAAGAGCACGCTCCTTGGTATGATGGCCCGGTATACAACGGCCGACGTGAACGTGATCGCCCTCGTCGGAGAGCGAGGGAGAGAGGTGAACGAATTCCTTCAAAACGAGCTCGGGCCTGAGGGTGTGAAGCGATCCGTGGTCATTGTGGCGACTTCCGATCAGCCCGCCACGGTTCGGATGAAAGCAGCATTTATGGCCTGCGCGGTGGCAGAATACTTCCGCGATCGGAACCTGGATGTTCTGCTGATGATGGATTCGGTGACACGATTCGCCATGGCGGCCCGCGAGGTGGGTCTCTCCGCCGGAGAGCCCCCCACCACCAAAGGCTACACTCCCAGTGTCTTCAGCCAATTGCCTCGTCTTCTGGAACGTGCCGGCAACTTCGAGCGGGGCTCCATTACCGGGATTTACACCGTCCTCGTCGACGGGGGAGACATGGACGATCCCGTGGCCGACTCGGTGCGCTCCATCCTGGACGGACATATCGTCCTGAGTCGGAAACTGGCACAGGACCGACACTATCCCTCCATCGATGTCCTGCAAAGTGTCAGCCGACTGACGAGCCGGCTTCTGGATGAAGAACAGAGGAATCTCAGTTCGCAACTGATCCAGACCTTGGCGCTCTACAAAGGCAGTGAGGACATGATCCGGATCGGAGCTTATGTGAAAGGCAGCCATCGCGAAACGGACTATGCCATCGGTATGATAGATAAAATCAATGAATTCCTGCAACAGCCCGTAGAGCAGCATGCTTCCATCCAGGATGCCCGGAGAGCTTTGGAAGCTCTATTCAGCTAACCTGCTCAAGGCAATTAAAGAGCTTCATGACCCATGGGCTATCAATTCCGTTTCAGAACACTCAGTCAGTATCGAGAATTTCTGCTCAAAAAAGAGCAGATTGTACTCGCCCAGGCTCTCAGGAGGTTGGAGGACAACGAAGTCGAACGTGCCCAGATCCGCGAACAGCTCGCGGCAGTGGCCTGCAAATGGGAGACACGCCAGCGTGAAGGCATGGGAGTGCCGGAGTTCCTGACATTCGGAGAGCGCATCCAGGCTCTGGAACAGCAATTGCTTAGGCTTGAAGAGGTCTGTGTGAGACTTCAGAAAGATGTGGAGTCCGCAAAACAAAACGTTCTGGACAAGGAAAGAGACCTGAAAGCCCTCAGCATTCTGGAAGAACGTGAACGGGAATCCTACACCTACGATCTCATTAAGAAGGAACAGGGTCAGATCGATGAGTTCGCCATCCTCAGAAAAGGCAATCGAAGCGAAGATTCCAGACCGTCCTGAAGAGCTGCCCATAACAACACCGCAGCGGCGGTCCAAGCCTCTGGGAACCATCTTCAGCATAGCCACTCTGATTTTGGTTGTCCTGCTCCTCAAGCTTGGGCTCACCATGGGCAGCGTAATCTGGAAAGGGACCGATTCTTACCTTCCCACGTTTCCCAAAGAGGTTCTGGCTGAGGAGCGAAAACCCAAAGCCCGGGAAGCCGCTGCTCAGAAGCCGGACCCCCCGGCCTCGTCAGCTTCTTCAACCATTCCCAGGACAGCTGCATCCATGACCGAGATGGTCACTCACCTGGAGCAGAAGGAAGCGGAGCTCAAAAAGCGCGAGGAACAGATCCGGCAGAAGGAGGAATATCTCACCAAGCTGGAACAGGAGACAGAAAAGAGGCTGAAGGAGCTGATCGCCATACAGAAGGAAATCCAGGCTTATCGCGCGGAAAAGGAGGAAACTCAGAACGGCAAGATCCGCTCCCTGGCCAAGATCTACGGGACGATGAAGCCCAAAGAGGCCGCCAAGCTTCTTGAAAATCTCGACGAACAACTGGTGGTCAGCGTCATCTCCACCATGACAGCCGACGAAGCCGGCAACATCCTGGGTAACATGGATATCAAGAAGGCGGCAAAGATTTCCGAGTCCCTCTCCCATCGGTAAAGGCATGTCCCACGGGCTCGGATTTCAAATAGACAAAGGGGCAGGAATTTACAGCGCCGCCCAGAAAAAATTTCCCGATATCAAGCCACCCTCAAATCGCAGCAAAACGCACGATCAAAAAATCAAATGAAATTACAATAAGTTATAAGATCATACCCCTGTGGCATTTCCATTGCTTTACGAGCTCACGACGCCGCAATCTCGTGGCTCATGGTTGATATGCCCAAGGGGAAGCGAATGAATCCGAATCGACTCAATGCCGCCCAGCTGCTCATGAACTTCAGCGCCCATGAAAATGGCAAGCTTTGCCAGAGGATCTACGACAGCGAATTCTCTCAAGAGCTTCAGTCCATGACTCGCGCGACACAGCAGGGTGAAGGAACTATAGCGGTCTCCACTATTTCCCCTCTCCCCCCTTCCATGGCCCCTTCATTTGCCGGAAGTCTCGCTCCGGCGGAACAGCCCCTGTCTCCGCTGCCGATGCTGCCGCAGGGCGAGCCATCGAACCTGCTGAACGCATCAGCCGATGAATCGGTGCAGTCCCAAGCGGCAAAGCCCAATGGGAATCGCTCAACGGCCACTGCGAAGAAATCTATCCAGGCCAGGAAGCCTCAGAGCGCCGAGCAACCGGCGTTTACCAATCCACTCGTTCTGGACAGGATCCTGGCTCAGCTTCAATTACCCGCTGAGACGCGTCAAAGGTGTGCCGAAACCCTTAATACACAGGGACACCTCTCGGTCAACACATTCTTTTCCGTTCTTGCAGGCAGCGCTCCCGGCGCACGCACGGAAACCACCCCTCCGCCCGTGGTTCCGGCGTCCGAGGTACAGGAGCTCATCAAATCGATCAGGATGGGCAGTAATCCTGACAGGCCCGGACCGAACGACCTGAAGCTCAAAGAAGGTGGGGCGTATACTGTTGAAGAAATCAGGGATCTCATCAGGCCCTTGATTCAGAACAGACAACGCCGAACTTCGCTCCAGGCAAAGCAGCAAGTCAGGGATAATGCAGTGGCTGCCCAGGGAAGCACGGGAGAACCGGGCGTGGAATCTCAGGTCGGAGCGGTTCCGGAAGGTCACGTTGAACGGCTTTCAAAAAGCCAGATCCCATCATTTTCGGGAGTCGCACCTGCACGTCCTTCAGGAACGCGTCGTTCTCCTGCTGAGGATGAGCAGGACGCAGTCAGGGGTCCAGCCGTTGGCGATCGCCTCAGCGCCTCATCCAACGGCTCAGAGGACATGGACCTCACGGCTCCTTCTATTCCAGCTTCCCCGGAAATCGGAGAAGCTTTCGAGAAAACGAGCCAGACGCACTTCGAGTTGGCAAATGCTGCCCGC
>CAZEOY010000299.1:0-5160 GCA_964513835.1 uncultured Syntrophobacteraceae bacterium | reverse complement strand
GTTTGCTTTTCCGGGAATCGGGGAATCACTCGGGATGGTGTTTCTCGAGGCACAATCCTGCGGAACACCGGTGGTGGCCCTGAACACCGCCGGGGTTCCCCAGGTTGTGCTCGATGAGGTGACCGGCCTTCTGGTCCCTCGAGACGATGGACGGAAGATGGCCCGCGCCATCGAACAGCTGGCAAGGGACCCGGCCAGACGGACGGATTTGGGAAGCGCCGCCGCCCGCTTTGTGAGAGCGGAGCGGAACCTCCACCACAACTATCTCAGGCTGTCGCAACAACTCGAGATGCTTGTCCGAAGCAGCAGCTGTGCAGATGTCAGCCCCTCGAACCCTCTCGGCTGATGCGGGTCCGGTCGGACCTATTTCTCAGTCTTTTCGAAGGTCTTCTTTTCTCCGCAGTTGGGGCATTTTTGCGGCTTGCATTTCGCTTCTTTCTCAAACCCACAGTTGCTGCACTTGAATGACGCCATCCACGAATCCTCCCCCAATGCCTTCATTTCCCCATTCGACCCGGCACCGTCTAAACTCACACTCCCTCAGGGGAGGTTTTCACCACCGCGTCTCCGACGCGCCGAGCCTCTCCATCAATGGACGTATTTATGCATCGCCTGCCGATGCGTCAAGTAAGTCTTCCGCGGGCCTTGAACTCATCCAGGCTGATCTTCTCAATGTGAATGGCGCCACTGACTTTGACCGCCCTCAACTCACCCCATTCGATCAGGTCGTAAACGGTCCTGCGCGCGGCCCCCAAATATCTCGCGGCGTGGGCCACATTCAGCAAGGGTGCACTGACAAAACCAGCTTCCTCGAACATAAGCTATCCCCTTATCTCCCCTGGAGTTCCAAAGGTCTCATGCAGCCAGGGGGCAGGAACTCCCCCCCTCCCTGCATTCCGTACATAGTTCGCGCTGCTCTCCCTTCGGGAGCTTGCCGCACACTTCGTCCGGGATCTCGATGGCGAACGGTGACATGAGCTTCCGCACCTCACCGGAACAAGACGGGCAACGTACATCTTCCCCGCCATGAAAAACCAGCCGTTCGAACGTGTACCCGCAGACGTCACACTGATACTCGTATAGAGGCATGGCTTCCTCCTCTTCCAGGCAATCTAACTACACATAATATTCTAAGTTTATTGAGACTCCCGCGCAACCGCGCCTCCGCCCGGCACCGCTCGGTCTTCATCAGGAATGGACAGTTAAAAGATCCATCATTATTTGAAGACTTGAATACAGAGTGCACCTCCTCGCAGAGGGTTAGGTGCATCCCCGGTTTTGGCAATATGCTGCTCCAGGTGAACGCCCAGCGAGGTTGAAACATGAAGACAATACTCAGCGAGGGATGAGGGCAAATGTGGACGGTCGAATTCGTCACACAACTCCTGAAGCTCCGCTTCCAGCTGTCACGACGCGACCGTTGGAGCAGGGGCGAACTGGAGGCTCAGCAGCGCCGATCGCTGTCGGAGCTTCGCAGACACGTCTACAAGCATTCCCCCTTTTACCGGGAGTCTCACAGGGGTCGGTACGACAGTCCCCTCGAGGAACTCCCGGTCCTTACCAAGAGTATCGTCATGGACCGATTCGACGATCTGGTTACCGATCGATCCTTTCGGTTCAGCGATGTGGAGGCCCACCTTCAGACTCTCCGCGGTAACGACATGTTCCGGGGCCGGTACTGGCTCAACGCCACTTCCGGCAGCACGGGAAGGCGGGGCCTGTTCCTTTTTGACTCCCGGGAATGGGCCACCGTGATTGCAGGGTTCGGCCGCGCAAATCTTTGGGCGGGGGCGGAGGAGAGTGTCTTCTTTCGCCGTCGTTTCGCCGTGGTTGCTTCGAACACACCCTGGCACATGTCCATGAGGGTCTTCAACACCGTCAGGAATCCTTGGACCCGCGTGCTCCACCTGGATGCCGGAGAGTCCTCCGGAAGAGTCCTCGAAGCCCTCAACCGCTGGCAACCGACAACCCTGGCCGTCTATCCCTCCTCTCTGCGCCTCCTCGCCCGAGAGCAGCTGGCAGGCAGGCTCCGGATCGTTCCCAGGACCATCTACACAGGGGGAGAAGTCCTCTTTGAAGAGGTGCGGCAGCTGGCGCGCGACGCCTGGGGAACGGAAGTGTTCGACCAGTACGGGGCGACCGAAACGGGAAACATGGCTGCCGAATGCTCGCGCCACAACGGTTTGCACATCAACGAGGACATGGTGATCGTGGAGGTTGTCGACGGGGCAAACCGCCCGGTACCCGCTGGCGAGTACGGAGACAAACTGCTGGTGACCGTGCTCTTCAACACCACGCAGCCGCTGATCCGCTATGAAATCAGTGATCGACTGCGTCTTGCATCCTCGCCATGCCCATGCGGAAAACCCTACCGACTGCTCGAGAGCGTCCAAGGTCGGGCCGAAGAGGTTCTGGAATTCCCGACATCCACGGGAGGGCTTGTCCAGGTGCATCCCATCGTATTGGAGAGGGTCCTCGACGCCCTGCCGGCGGCCGAGTGGCAGGTCATCCAGGAAGGAGGGCGACTCCGGGTGTTGCTGAGCGGTGTCAGGGAAGATTTTCAGGACCGGGAGGCTGTGGACTCGCTGCTGCGGGCGCTCGGCGCACAAGGGGTTGACCATCCATCCGTCGAGATTGTGCGCGTGCCGAGCATCCCCCGTGGAGCGACCGGAAAGGCTCCCATCGTTCGCAAGGGGTCCCACCCCTGACGCCGCCAGGAGCTGGCCTGGTGTTGTCGGTTTTTCGCGCGCTCATTCCTTCCGGGCAGCCCTGCCCAGAGAGAGGATCTTGAACCCTCCGCTCAGGTTCTTCGCATTGAATCCATGCTGGGTCAAAGTCCGCGCCGCGTAGTAGGACCTCTGCCCAACAAAGCAGTAGGCCCGGATCTCCCTGTCTTTTGGCAGATCCGCCATCCTGTTTCGGAGCTCATCCAGCGGAATGTTCACGGCGCCCTCAATATGATCGGCCTTGAACTCCCCGGGATCACGAACATCGACCAGGAAACCGTCCCCCTCCTCCATTTCATCCCAGTGGAAGATACGGGAATCGCCTCGCAGCAAGTTCGCCGCGATCATCCCCGCCATGTTGACCGGGTCCTTGGCGGACCCGAACTGGGGTGAATAGCAGAGCTCAGCCTCCTCCAGATCAAAGACCGTGCTGCGGTTCTGAATAGCCGTCGCGATCACATCGATCCGCTTCTCGACTCCATCCTTTCCCACGGCCTGAGCCCCTTTGATTCTGCCGTCCCCCTTGGAGAAGATCAGCTTCAGGGTGATGGGGGAGGCACCGGGATAGTAGCCGGCATGGTGGCCGGGGTGCAGGTAGATCTTTTCGCAACCGGGAGGCTCACCCCAAAGGCCCAATCGTTTCAGCGTCTTTTCACTCGGGCCCGTGGATGCGACCGTGAGGCTGAAGACCTTGACCACGGCGGTTCCCTGGACGCCCCTGAACCCCGAGTCCCTCCCCAGTATCACGTCAGCCGCAACACGCCCCTGACGATTGGCGGGGCCCGCCAGCGGCACGAGGGCCGGCCTTCCGGTCACGAAATCGCGCACCTCGACGGCGTCCCCGACGGCCCAGATCCGCTCGTCACTGGTTCGCATCCGGTCGTCGACCCTGATGCCTCCACGGTCGCCGATCTCCAGCCCCGCTTCTTTGGCCAGTCCAACATCGGGGCGAACGCCCACGGCGAGAATGGCCAGGTCGGCCTCTTCGGAGGCGCCGGATGAGAGCTTTACGGTCAGTCTGCCGTTGCCGCCCTGTTCGAAGCCCGTCAAGGCATCATTGAGGCGCAGCGTTACGCCATGACGAACCAGTTCGTCATGGATGGACGCAGCAATCTCAGGGTCCAGCAGAGGCATCACATGAGGCTGCATCTCGACCACCGTGACGGTCAACCCCAGCTTGACCAGGTTCTCGGCCATCTCGAGCCCGATAAAACCACCGCCCACAACCACAGCGCGCTCAGCACGCGACTCGGAAATCCATTCCTTGATGCGACGGCCGTCCGGAATGGTCCTGAGAGTGAAAACACCGGGAAGATCCACACCCGGAACCGGCGGCCTGATGGGGTGTGCCCCGGGAGAAAGCACCAGCCAGTCATATCTCTCATGGTAGACTTCACCTGTTGTGAGATTCTTCACCCCGACCCGGCGGCCCGCTCGGTCCACCCCGGTCACTTCCGAGTGGAGGCGCACCTGGATGTTGAAGCGTTTCCTGAACATTTCGGGAGTCGCCATGAGAAGGCTCTCCTCTCGCTTGATGACTTTGCCCACATAATAGGGCAAACCGCAGTTCGCAAAGGAAACGTAAGAACCACGGTCGAAGATGATGATTTCGACATCCTCATCCAACCTTCGAGCGCGAGCCGCGCAGGATGCGCCGCCAGCCACACCGCCAACGATCAGAAGCCGTTTCTTTTCACTCATATCCACCCCTGTACAGATGACAATTTCAAAGGTCCGCGGCGTGATCCGTCCAAATCACTCCCGACTCACCCACCGGTCTGATCTCGCCTCCCGGAATCCATATTTCTGATGGCAGCCCATGTTTTCCTAATGGGTATTCCCATTTGCCGGCAGTTGTATGGTGAAGGTCGTCCCTTTGCCCACCTCGCTCTCCGCCATGATGGTACCCTTATGGCGATCGATGATGCCGTAGACGACGGAAAGCCCAAGCCCGAGCCCTTTGCCCTCCTGTTTGGTGCTGAAAAAAGGGTCGAAAATCTTGGTAAGGTTTTCTTTGGCGATGCCGCGCCCGTTATCGGCCACCTTGATCTGAACCAAGCGTCGCTCGGGGCTGTAGCTGCTTTTGATGGTGATATTCCCCCCATCCGGCATGGCATCGGCCGCGTTGAATATCAGGTTGAGAATACACTGCTGCAGCTGGTTGAAATCGCCCGTGACCCTGGGAACATCCGGAGACAGATCGTTTTGAATCTCGATGTTGCTCAGCATGAGTTTGTGGTTGCTGAGCAATATACTCCGCTCCAGGACGTGGTTGATATCGACATCGCTGAATTCAAGCTTGGATTTGCGGGAGAACGCCAGAAGGTTGGAAACGATCTCGGAAGATCGCTTGATCTCGCTCCCCATGATGTCCAGGTATTTTTGAAACCGTGGTATGTCTTCCGGAGATAGAACGTTCTTCCCCAGTATCTTG